>VXRD01000044.1:6983-121931 GCA_009838845.1 Gemmatimonadota bacterium
CTGGTCGCTTTGATGTCTAATTTCTCACAAGTGCCAGACAGTACGACATCTCCACTACTGGTCGCATCTACGGATACATCGCCACCCATGACTTCCGCATTGATGTCTCCAGAAGAGGAAGCTTTGATGGCAAAATCACGGGTTTTAATTTTCTTTGCCGTTACGCTGCTGCTGGAAGACGCATCAAGACGGTCAATGCCGAGGGCGGTAACGCGCACTGTGTAGGTGGGTACGCGCTCGCCATTTATTTTTATTACGCGCTGCCCATCAACGCGCTTGATTGATATGTTCCTGTTGCCTGACACTATACCGAAGAACCGCTGCCAACTCGATGTGTTCTTATCCTTCCATATCTCTTCAGGGCGTGTGGCAATAAGTACGCCATCCTCTACCCGCAGCTCCAGACCGCTGAAATCGCCACTCTCGGTATAAGCCACTACACTGAAGGCATCGCCCTGTGTGAGTTCGACATCAATGGCAGCACTGGCATATACACCGGTAAATCCGCTGAGATTGTACGTCTTACTCTGTTCGCTCATTTCGTCTCTCCTTGTTGACTCCTCAGCGTGACTTGTGAGCCAACTCACAAGCGCGACCATGACCAGAAAAATAGTAAGATATCGATGAAATTGCATTGCAACCTCTCCTTACTTTTTCACCCTGAACTTCGCCACCACATCTTCATCCAGGTCCACGCCCAGGCCGGGTTGATCTGTCAGATATAAGGCACCATTTCGAAATGTCATATCGTGTTGGGCCAGCTTTTGTGCCAGGGGAGATGGCGCTCGCGTGTATTCTGTCAGCGGTTGTTCGCTCGCTGCGGCCCATTGGGCAGATGCTGCCAATAAGACACCAGTGCCAAATGCGTGGGGCACGGCGCGCGCTCCCGTCTCATTCGCCAATTTTTCAATCGCCAGGCCGCCGGTAATTCCGCCTACGCGCCCCAGATCGGGTTGTACAAAGTGGAGTTTGCCATTGTGCAACAAGTCGGCGTATTCACTCATCAGAGTCATCGCTTCGCCTCCTGCAATTGGGATGGATGACTGTGTTGAGAGTTCGCCGTATCCCTGCACATCAAACGGATGCAACGGCTCTTCGAGCCAGAATACATTGTATTTTTCAAATCGCGCCACGCGTTCCAACGCGGTTTCCGCATCCCACGCGCGGCCGGCATCTACCATCAAATTTACATCTGGTCCCAAAGCCTCTCGCGCTGCTGCGACCAGTGCCTCGTCTAAGTCTGCATCCGGTCCCATTGGCGCCCAGCCGTATTTTACAGACTGATAATCCTGCGCCAAAAATGCGCTCGCGGATTCTTTTACTAATCCAGGACGCTCGGGCCACAGGACGCTCGCATAGGCGGGCACTACATCTGCCGCATCTTCTCGCAATAGCTTGCGCACGGGTTTGCCTGCGGCTTTGCCCCAAATATCCCACAGTGCCATGTCAATGCCACTCATGGCCTGTCGCGCCACGCCGCCTGGACCATACCAGGATACGCCTTCGATCATGGCGTTGTGAATTGCGTCAAAATCCAGCGCGTCCATGCCGGTTATAATCGCTGATAGGCCATGGCGAAATGGTGCAGAACGCGGTGCTTCAATTACGGCTTTGGCTACATAGGAACACGATACGACTTCACCCAATCCCGTTATGTTCTCATCGGTATGCACCCGCACGATCAGGCAGTCCTGAGTGCCATCGGCTGCCTCTACAACTTCTGGCAACCGCAGGTGAATGGCTTCAATATGGGTAATTTTCATTTGTTAGCTTTTTTGCAATACCCGCCATCGGTCGTACAATGGGCGCATCTCTTTTGGCAAAAATTCGCGCACATTGTCCGCGAGCATCCACGCCAGACGCGGGTCTACTTCGGAGGGTTTGCCGTCCTTTGAGTACATACTCCAGCTTCCGGACAGGGTCAATCGCTCCACATCCTTTTTCATTACTCCGCGGTGAATCAAATTGCCAGTCCAAAACACGGTTTGCCCGGCTTTGAGGGGTACGGCATATTGTCCCGGAATATCGTCGTGGCGTTCTTCTAACAAGCACCTGCGCTCGTGAGCGGTGCGGTACCTTTTGTGACTGCCGGGTACAATTTGCAGACAATAATCATCCACCAGGGCGAGATGCCACCTCAAACCCCTTTGGGGACGATTCAAGATTTCCATTTCTACCTGATACGATCCGTCGCGTTCCTTGCCGCCAAAATCTCGGTGCCAGCCAAAACCGTAATCCGCCTGATATGGATTTGTGAAGATGAGTGCGCCTCCCAATTGCAACTGCGTGCCCAAAAAAGCGCGCGTGTATTTCATTATGGGTTCTGACATCAGATATTCGGCAAAAAGCGGCTCGTTCATTTCGGGGGCAAACAGCCCGCGAATCGCCCAGGGTTCTCCATCTTCCGAGCGGTGGGTGTACAAATCCACGTCATCTGAACGCACCTTTTGCTTAGTGCGAATCGCAGCTTCCAACAGAGGTTTTAGCATATCGGGATCGACTGCGTCATCTACAATAAAAAACCCCTGCTTCCGGTACTGCCGTTTCTCGGTGTCGCAAAACATGACCGCCTCCTTTCATGTGCGGCGCAATATAGGTGTGTTGCGCAGCAAATACAAAAAAAAAGCGCGGGGGTATTGCGCGAGACGAAACAGAAAACAGTGGCAGGTCAGTGTCATTGTGATATTTTAAGAGAGGATACAAAGTATTGTGAGAACAAGCGATTGAAATGGAGGGAGACATGATTGGACCGCGGTTGAGTGATGAAGCGTTTTTTGAGGCGCTCGATTTGTCGCGTGAGGATATGAGGGCTGTAAAAAGGGCGGTAGAGGCGCGAGATTGGACGGGTGCGCGGCGTGCGTTTGCAGAACACATTCGCACGCGAGAATATCCGCGATGGTTTTCGGATTGGCGAAATCAGTCAGAGCCGCAGGACCGGGATGCAGAGGTCGAACTGGTGCGCGTGGGAGATCGCGCGATCAGAGATATCGATCTGGAAAAGGCCGACCGCATTGTGGCAAATACGCTGGTGAGTTGTGATGTGGAAGAGGCGTTTGGGGATGTGATCAATTGGGAATTGGATCCGATCAATTACAGGGAATGGACGTGGCAGTTGTCGCGCCATCCGTTTTGGGTCACGCTGGGGCAGGCGTATTGGAAAACAGGCGATGAAAAATATGCCAGGGCATTCAGGCGGCAGATGCGGCACTGGATTGAACATGTGCTGATGCCGGTGGGGGAGGATGGCAATACCTGGAAAGACGATGCAGAGATGGGTACGGATCGCACGAATTGCTGGCGCACGATTGAATGTGGGATTCGGATGGGACAGACGTGGCCCGCGGCGTTTTACTATTTTCTCTCGTCTGAAACATTTGCAGATGACGATGTGTGTTTGATGGTGAAGAGTATGGTCGAACACGCGCGACATCTCACGCTATGGCCGCGCGGTGGCAACTGGCAGACGATGCAGGCCAATGGGCAATATCACGTTGGGGCATTGTTTCCCGAGTTCAAAGAAGCCGCAAGCTGGCGCGAGATTGCAATGCAGTCGCTGTATGAAGAATTGGATGAGCAGGTTTATCCCGATGGCGCACAGATTGAGTTGTCGAGTGGGTATCATCAGGTGAGTTTGCGAAATTTTGTGATGGCGCTCGCGATTGCGCGGTTGAATGATTTGCCCTTGCCGGCGGATTATGTCGCAAAATTGGAGCGGATGTATCACTACGATTTGTATCTATCTATGCCCAATTTGCGTTTGCCCGCGCTCAATGACGGGGGTCAGACGGATATCGCGCCCTACATGCAGGGTGGGTTCAGGTTTTTTCCAGAACGGACGGATTTTCAATGGGCGGGTTCCGGACGTGTGGAAGGGACAAAGCCGCAAACCCTGTCTTGTGCTTTTCCCTATGCGGGGCATTTTGTTATGCGTTCGGGATGGGAACCGGATGATCTCTATCTCTTTTTCGACGGTGGCCCGTTTGGCTATGGACATCAGCACGAAGATAAGCTGAATATTATGCTGTACGCACACGGTCGCGTGCATGTAGTGGATCCGGGAAATTATCCTTATGATTCGTCGCAGTGGCGCACTTATGTGCTGTCAACCCGCGCGCACAATACGGTGATGGTGGATGGGATGGAGCAGAATCAGCGCGGGAAGTCAAGAGAGGATTACGTGGTGTCCGAGCCGCTTCCGCATACGTGGATTTCAAATGAGAAATGCGATTATGCGTCGGCGAGTTACGATTTGGGATATGGGTCTGAGAGGGATCAGACGGTTACACATACGCGGTCGATTTTGTTTGTGAAACCCGAGTTCTGGATTGTGACGGATGTTCTCATGCCCTCGGATGAGGCGTCTCACACGTATGAAGCGATGTTTCATCTGGATGCGGATGATGCCGAGGTGCTGGCGAATGGGCGCGGTGTTATGACGAGAAACAGTGGGGGAGAGAGCAATCTGGGCATTTATGCCATTTCGACAAAGCCGATAGATGTGCGGATTGTAAGCGGACAGGAAGAGCCGACCGTGCAGGGTTGGATTCCCCGGGGAGGACCCTATCAGTGCGAACCCATTCCAACGGCAATTTTCAAAGCAGAGGGCGATGGTCCCGCGCTGATGTCATACGTTTTATATCCAGTGAAAGCGGGTGAAGGATCTCCTGTAGCACAGGTGGAATATATTCCCGCAGTGGCCGACAATGGGCGGGTTGCGATGGCAGGGCGGATTGCGTTGCGCGATGGCAGGGAGATTTATTTTGTGCAATCAGAAGCTGGCGAAGGTTGGGTACGCGTTTCTGATGGGGAAACCGATGCCGAAGCGGGCGCGATGGAGTTGGTTGATGGATTTGTGAATAAAATAGCTCTCGCAAATGGACAAACAGTGCGGGTATATGGGCAGGAGATTCGGGAAGGGCAGATGGTGTAAGTTTATAGCTGTTTGATGTCGATGCCGCCGTTGAGGGTTTGGAGTTTGATATTCGGGCCATTTCCGCCATTGAGGTTGCCACGGAGGGACTTGCTAATGCGCCCGCCAACGCGCCCTTTGACTTCAATTGGAAATTCTGTATCAATATGGCCTATCGTACTTTTGGCTTGAATGTGACCTTGAAAGTCTGAGGGAAGGGACAGTTTCAACCCGCCGTTTACAGTTTCTGCACGAATGTCGTCCTGTATTTGCTCGGCAATTGCGATTTCAATGCTGCCGTTCACGGTTTCGGCTTTTATACCACCGATAATCTCAGTGAGATTGATTTTGCCGTTCACGGTTTCAACATCGATTGCGCCGCGCGTGCCATTGATTTTGATACTGCCATTCACGGTTTCGCTTTTCACATTGCCCGTAGTCGAGGGGATAGAAATACTTCCGTTGACTGTATCGAGGTCCAGGCGCACGTTTTTGGGGACTGTGATTGTATAGTTTACGCTTATATTCCAGTCCTTAAATAGGTTCCACTTGTTGTCGGGGCGTTGGGTGCGAATCTCGATACCGCTGTCTGTTTCTTCAATTTCGATGGTGGTGGTTTCGAGTAGTTCTTCGGCGCCTTCTTCATCGCTCGCTTTTGCTTTTTTTACGGCGCGGACAAAGACCTGATCGCTGGTCCAGGTTTTAAGCGTGATTCCACCATTGCGGGCATGTATAGAGAGCATTTTGCCAGGGGCAAAATCAAGGGTGTATTCGACGATTTCTTCGCGTTTTTCCGCGGCACTGGCCGGGAGTGTGAATAATGCGGCAAGAACGAAAATCAGGCGCGAGGTCATGGCAAGTCTCCTTCATAACTGTGGGTTGTGAAACGCAACAGTGAGGTAAAGAATTAGACTCGTTCTTATATTAAGGGTTTCGGATTTTTGGGATTGAAGTGAAACAATTTTGGGACAGACCCCACTATTTTTTATAAAAAGGATTACATCGAGTCTTTCGAGGGGATATGGCTTCAAGCAAGATGCGGCGAATTATCGTAGTGGGCACCTGCGGGTCGGGCAAGACAACTTTAGCGGCTGAGGTCGCCCGGCGACTGCAGGCCCCCCACATTGAATTGGATGCTCTGCATTGGGGTCCAAACTGGACACCGGTCGATCTCAAAGTTTTCAGGGCAAATACAGAAGAAGCGCTGAAGAGTGACAGTTGGGCAGTGGATGGAAATTATAGCAAGGTGCGCGATATTGTGTGGCCGCGAGCCGATACGGTGGTGTGGCTGCGGTATTCGCTCTTTGTCATTTACTGGCAGCTTATGCGGCGTACCTTGAGACGGGTGTGGTGTAAAGAGGTGTTGTGGAGTGGTAACAGGGAGGAATGGCACAATGTGTTTGCACGAGATTCCCTGTTTTTGTGGGCAATAACTTCCAATCGCAAACACCGTCGCCGTTATCCGTTATTATTCGAAGAGTACGATCATTTGAAGGTTGTGGTATTGAATTCGCCCAGAGAAATGCGCCAGTGGCTACGAGAGACTTTTCCCGAGAAATAGAGGTTGGCCATCAGCGGCGTATCATGACGCCAAAGGCATTGACGGTTGGGGTTCTGATCGTTGTCGCGGTGAATCTGTTGGCGCCGTTTTCCGAGTGGATTGTGCGATCCACGCTGTTGACGACCAATTATTTTCCGCTGGGGTTGGCGGCGTTGTTCATTTTTGTGGTTGTGGTTTTAAACCCGGTTTTGAAGGCAGTGAAGCGCGAGGGAGGATTGACGGGTGATGAATTGGGCGTGGTCTATACGATGCTTTTGGCGGCGGTATCGGTGCCGACTTATGGGGTGACTGGTTATGTGATTTCCGTGTCGGCTTCGCCCTTTTATTTTGCGACAACTGAAAATGGTTGGGGCGAATTTATACACGACCATGTGCCCCTGTGGGCTGTGCCCGGAGGGGGACGCGCAGTGGCGTGGTTTTTTGAGGGTTTGCCGCCGGGCGCGAAAATTCCGTGGGAAGTGTGGATCATGCCGTTGTTCTGGTGGGGATCGGTGATTGTCGCAACACTGACGCTTTGCACTTGTCTTATTGCGGTGTTTCGCAAGCAGTGGGTAGATAAAGAGCGGCTGAATTTTCCTCTGGTTGATGTGCCGCTGGCGATGATGGATGGCGCCGAAGATGGTCGGATTTTGCCAAAATTTATGCGTAGCCGATTGTTCTGGGTCGGCTTTGCCCTTGCCGCAGGCAAAATTGCTTGGAATGTGCCGGGTTATTTTTTTGAGGCCTGGCCGAGTATTCCCGCTATTCGATTGAGCATTCCGGGTGGGCAGGTTTGGCCGGGTATTTCGTCAAATTTTTCGCTGCCTCTGGTGGGGATTACGTATTTTGTCAATGTGGATGTGATTTTTAGTGTGTGGTTTTTCAACTTGTTTAATATGGCTGAGATCGCGCTGTTTAATCGCACGGGATTTACCATTGGCACATCAGAGGTTTATTCGGTGAGTCCGGCAGCGTTGGGATGGCAGGGGTTTGGGGCGTTTGTGGCGATCGTGCTGGGCAGTATTTGGGTTGCGCGCGAACATTTGCGCGGGGTGTGGCGAACCGCGTTGGGACAAGACAATGGCGTTTCAGACCGCGATGAGATCATGGGCTATCGCACAGCGCTGATAGGGATTGCGCTTGGGGTCGTGTACATTCTTTTTTGGTTGACGCGCATTGGCATCCACCCCGGCGTGGCTTTGTTGCTTCTCTTTGCGGTTATTACGCTTTATCTGGGTCTGACGCGCATTGTCATTGAAGGCGGACTGGTTTTTGTGCGGGGACCTCTCGTGCCGCAGGCTTATGCGATGCATCTCATTGGTCCGGCGGATTTGACGGGTTCAACGATGACAGGGCTGGGACTGTCGTATGGATGGGCATGCGATCCCATCGCCACATTTATGCCTTTTGGCGCAAATGCTGCACGCGTACACAGCGAGCGCCGATTTCCTCAAGGCGTTTATCTCACTGCGGTTGGATTGGCACTGGGTATTAGTCTGATTGTATCTTTTTATTTTTCGCTCAAGCTGGCGTATGCTTCGGGTGCATACAATTTTGGCGAGTGGGTCTTTCGCCGTGGGGGACAGGTCCCTTATGATACGGTTGTAGCTAAAATTAAGGCGGCAGAGACGCTCAAATTTGGTCATTTTGCGTTTTTGGGCATTGGTGCGCTTGTGACGGTTTTGTTGACGTACTTACGTCATCGCTTCGCATGGTGGCGCTTGCATCCTATCGGGTTTTCAATTGCTTCTGTGGGACAAGTACGATGGACCCTGTTGTCGCTATTTGCCGCCTGGGCGATTAAAACACTTTTGATCCGCTTTGGCGGTTTGATGCTTTACAATGGCGCAAAGCCCTTTTTTGTGGGTCTGGTCGTGGGGCACTTTTCAGGCGCTGGCGTGTCGTTTATTATCGATGCACTGTGGTTTCGCGGACATGGGCACAGTTTATATTTTTAAGAAGGAGGTTTATGATGAATGTGATTTGTATTTGTCTGGATACGTTTCGCGCCGATATTGTCGGGCCAAATCAGAAGCTGAGTTTTGTCGAGACGCCGAATATGGATGCGTTTGCCGCAGAGTCCGTGGTGTTTGAACGGGCTTTCGGGGAATGCCAGCCGACGCTGCAGACGCGGCGGGGTTTGTTTACTGGGCGGCGCACCTTTCCATGGCGATACAATTTTGACCGGCGCGGGCACTGGCATCACGCGCCAGGTTGGCACAAAATTCCGCCGGAACAAGATACGCTCGCTGAAATTCTGGTTGCGAATGGGTATATGACCGGGTTGGTCGCCGATACGTATCACATGTTTAAGCCGACGATGAATTATACGCGCGGATTTGTGACGTATGATTTTATTCGCGGACAGGAGAGCGACAACTGGCGGTTTGGCACGCGGGAATCGATTGAAGATTTGTTGCGGCCGCATGTGCGTGAACCGATCAACTGGGATCGGCATGTCGGGCTAATGCAATACATGTTCAATCAGAAGTTTCGGCAATGCGAAGAGGATTACAGTTGTGCGCGTGTGTTTCGGCGCGCGGCGGATTGGCTGAGCGAGAATGCAAACAATGCGCCGTTTTTCCTGTGGATCGATTCTTTTGATCCGCACGAGCCATGGGATCCGCCGCGGGAATATGCAGATCGGTATATGCCCGATTGGGATGGGAAAGATTTTATTACACCTGGAGCTGGAAATGATGGCGATGGGGTGAGCGATGCGGAGAGAGAACGGATCAAGGCGCTTTATTTTGGCGAGGTCACCTTGGTGGATCGCTGGGTGGGGCACTTGCTGGAGCGGGTCGATGATCTGGGTCTGAAAAGCGATACGATTGTGATGTTGATGTCAGATCACGGCACGCAGGTGCTGGATCACGGACAATTTGGCAAAGGACCAGATCGCCTGCATCCGTACAACACGCGGTTGAACTGGATGGTGCGACATCCCGATGTGTGCAAGCGCGTTTCGGGTTTTGTTCAGGCGCACGATTTGTTGCCTACTGTGTTGGGCTTGCTGGATATTCCCTGCCAGGCCGTGGAGGGGGCAGATGTCTGGCCGCTGGTGACGGGAGAGGTGGATGCTGTGCGGGATCACGTTGTGATTGGCTGGGCCAGTTTTTCAACCGGGCCAGCCACGGGCAGGGCATCAGTGCGCGATGATCAGTGGAATTATACGGTGAGTTTGAATGATGTGAACAATGAACAACTCTTTGACCTTGTTGCCGATCCCGATGAGCATACCAATGTCGCTGCAGATCATCCCGATGTGGTGGCTTTGCAAAGATCGCGCATCCAGGCGGTGATTCACCAACCCCTGCCCGCCACATTTAACGAAGTGTGCGACAACGCGCCAGCACCGAGTGCCCTGTTTGTGCAGGGCAGAAAAAGAATGGGGTGAATGGGAGAATTGCAAAATGCTAAAGAAATCTCTTGGAATATTTTTTTATGTGGTAATTTTAGGTCAGAGTGCGTGTAACAATGACGAGCCAATCGAGAATTCATCAGATGCGCAACCCGGACCTACAAAAACTCAGGTTCACAAAAACCCACCTGAACCGGTGTTGGATAGGTGGGATATTGCTGATAGAGAAACAATCAGACTTCAACCATCTGTGTTTTCCCAACTGCCTGAGAATATTGTCCTGGAACTTCAATCCAGACAATGCACGATTCCACAGATATACGATGATCCTAAACCACATAACGTCATCAGTGGAGAATTTGAAAAGCAGGACCAAACAGATTGGGCTGTCTTATGCTCAAAAGATCTGACTTCCTCTATCCTGATATTTTGGAACGGCTCAGTGGAAAACCCCACAATTCTGTCTCCACTGCCAGACAAAGGAGCTTTGCAAGGCATTGGCGATGACCGAATTGGTTATAGCAGATATATCGCTACAGTGGGAAAAGCGTTTATTGAAGATCACTATAGAGCGTATGGTGGCCCTCAACCCCCAGCAATTCATCATGATGGCATAGCTGACGGGCAAGCAGGCAAGGGGTCAAGTGTTCACTATTATCACAACGGTAAATGGCTGCGACTTACGGGTGCTGATTGAGAGGTCGTGGCGACCTTAAAAAGGTAAGTCGCTGAGCTATTAAGGTCTTTCGGGTTCAGGTCCCTGCGGGCTACCCAATGCACACAGATGTTCGACAAAATAACGAGCACTGGGGCATTGAGAATGCCGAGCGGCCCGTCTAACATCAAATCCGTGGACGTGAATGAATTTTCTGGCAAAAGAGAGTTTTGTTGCCCCTGGCCCTCTGCCCTTTTGGGTGCGGAGTTCCTTCAGTCGATCCCAGGGCATTTCATCTAATGTTTCTGGATGAGTTTCGTAAAAGGTGTCATCCCCCAACCACTGGCGCATCGCCTTTGTATCGGCGAGAAACCAGGACTCCATAGCCTTCTTCGCAATCGTGACGAGATCAATTCCCTGAAAGCCGATAATTTCCTTGCGTTTTTGCACACACGGCGCACAAGTATCGGGATCAAGGTCAGCGAGTACAACTACCTTATCCGGATTTGCAATCGTCCTGAGATTTCTGACAAAGGTTTCGATGTTATGACTACACATGTTGCCGTTACCAGCAGCATCAACTACCGGATCAACCACTTCCAGATTGCAGTCCTCACGTAGCCATTTCCGAAACAATTCGCTTTCAACCAGCCGCTTTTCTGAAGCACCCTCCACCACGAACCCCACAGTCACCATGGCAGCCCTCCACCCAGGAGATTCGAGAGCCATACTTCATCAAGGCCTAACGGGGCCATGTCCTTCTCAGAGAGATTTACAGCATCAGCGCGCTTCATGGTCGTACGGCCATCAACCTTATCCACGAGAATGAGTTCACGCAGTTTAAGTGCGCGCACAACGGACTCGCTATGAGTAGTCAACCATATCGGATTTTCAGGCGAAGCCTGTTGCCGCATCATATCTACGAGTTCGCGGATGGCCTTAGCGTGCAGCCCTCTCTCTGGCTCCTCAATCAACGTCATTCCGCCATCTGAAGGTGCGTCCAACACAGCTACCAGTAAAGAGAGAGCGTAAATTGTACCGTCTGAAATGAGATGAGCTGGGAATCGCCTTTTAGTCCCTTTTTCTTGAAATAGTAAGGCGGTGCTACCATCCAGTCTCTGCTTTTCAATCTGGATATTCTCGATCCCTGGAACAATCATCTCCATCCACTCTAAAATATTTTCGCACACTTCTGGATCGGCCTCTAAACGCTGCAAAACACTTGCCAGATTTTGCCCATTGCGATCTAATCGCGTTGGATCAAAGTCAGATATATCCGGCTCTTTTGCATCCTTAGGTTCAATTCGATACACATTCAAATTAATCAGGAATTCGGTAAACTGTCGTCTTGTGGATATCCCTAAAACCGAATAGCTACCTGGGAATACACTTGCACTAGTCCGTTCTCCTTTTTCGTAGATCTCCACCTCGGCCCTGTTCCGCTCAACAAGTTTTTTCCCATTGGCGTATAAGTATTCTTCGATATTGGTTTCGCTATCGAGGTCGTGAATGCACAATGAGTAGTGAAATGCCGACGACGTTTCTGACTTATCTTCGCATAGGTCGCATTCGATTTCAAAACAGAATTTTTTGGAATCTGGCCCGCGACGCTTCGCCGAATGGATATTTGCAAATCCCCCATGCGTGCGTAGCGCGATTCCTATCCCGCCGAGCACAAAGAGACGGACAAAGTCCAGTGCATCAAAAAAATTACTTTTGCCCGAGCCATTCGCTCCCGCGAATACCGAGAAGGAGGAAAGGTCCGTTATCTCCAAAGAGTCAATGCTCTTGAAGTTGGCAATCTTCAATCTGCGGATGAGTCTATCGCTCATGGCTCTGCCTTGTATAAATACGATGGTTTAAAGGGGTTACACGGCTTGATTATCCAGATGAAGCCCGAATACGTTCACTAACCCATTCCTGAATCAGATTTACCCGAGAGATACCTCGCGACATAGCAAGTGCCTCTACAACCTTAAATTCATCAGGCGCCAAGCGAACAGTGACAGAAGTTTGACGCTTAAAAACAGGTTCACTCACTTCTTCGAGTTCTCCCTCAAAATCGGTTAAGTTATGCATATCCCAGAAATGAGTGAGTTCTTGAATAGAATCGGTCTTTGGAATGTTTGTACGAGTCATTAGTTCCTCAATCCTAACCCTAAACCACTACTGGATCGCTATTTTTTGCGGCTTGCCAGGCGCGCCAGTCGCTGAGGAAGCGTTCCAGACCGATGTCGGTTAAGGGGTGTGCGAGTAACTTGCTCAATACATCGGGGGGGAGGGTCGCAACATCTGCGCCAGCGAGGGCGCATTCGACGACGTGTTTGGGCGAGCGCAAACTCGCGGCCAACACCTGGGTGTCAAATCCATAATTGTCGTAAATCTGGCGGACCGTGCTGATCAATTCCATGCCATCTTGTCCCAAATCATCCAGGCGGCCAATAAATGGGCTGATATAAGTCGCGCCTGCTTTGGCGGCCATCAGTGCCTGATTTGCAGAGAAGCAAAGGGTTACATTCACGCGAATCCCTTCATCCGAACACGTTTTGATCGCTTTTAGACCATCTGGCGTAATCGGAATTTTCACCACTACCTGTTCGTGAATCGCGGCATTTCGACGCGCTTCGGCGATCATGCCTTCGGTGTCGGTGCTGACCACTTCTGCGCTTACTGGTCCATCTACAATTCCGCAGATTGCGCGAATGATATCTTCAAATTCACCTTCTTCCTGCGACATAAGAGAAGGATTTGTCGTCACGCCATCCAGCACACCCATGGCCTGGGCTTCGCGGATTTCGTCTAAATTGGCTGTGTCGATAAAGAACTTCATGTGTGCCTCCTTTTTAAAATACGCGCTCGACCAAAAATGAACACATTTCTCTGAGTACTTCTCTCGATTCCGACGGGGGCAACTGGGCGAGACGCGCTTCGGCAGATTCGGCGCGCGTTTGGCAAGCCCGTTGCGCTTTTTCGATTGCGCCATATCTTCCCATCAAGTCAATCACCCACTCGATGTCTTCTTGCGATGTTGCATCTCGATCTCGATCCAGAATTTCTCGCACTTTTTGATTTTCCTCTGGCGTACAGTGGTTGAGCAAATCGATGACCATCAAGGTGCGCTTGCCCTCGGCAATGTCCCCGCCGCGCTCTTTGCCATAACCCCCGGATGTGGTTGTGGGAGCTAATGTTGCATCGGTATCTTCAACGACGATATTGAGCAAATCATCGCGAATTTGAAATGCAACAGCTATGGCTTCGCCAAAATCGCCAATCGCCCGTTTCATATCATCGCCAGCACCTGCAATAATCGCGCCCATGGTACAGGGACCGCGGCCGCTATACCATCCCGTTTTGCGCCGCAGCATGTCAACAAAATCGCGTACATCGGGAATGACTTCGGCATCAATCCAGCCGATATCCAATGCCTGCCCCTCAAATGTTGTTTGTGCGCCCTGGATCATTTCACAAAGCAAATCGAGCGTTGTTGTTTCTCCTAAAATTTCGCGATTTGCCTGCAATATTTCAAATACTTTTGAATAAAGCGCGTCGCCCACGTTAATGCTCAGTGGAATCCCGTGTATCAGATGCAAACACGGTTTTCCGCGCCGCATTAAAGAGGCATCCTCTATATCGTCGTGTACCAGGGCAAAGGACTGAAATAACTCAAAAGCAGCAGCCGTTCGCAACCCTACGTTGGGATCGCCCCCAAATGCTTCAATGCCCAATAGCACCAGGGCCGATCTGAACCGCTTGCCACCGCGCTGAGGGTAATCGCGCATAGGCGCGTACAAAAAATCAATTGGATCTTTATCGTTGGGCAAGAACTGGTACATTTCCTCGTCAATACGGGGCACCCAGGTTTCCAAATAATTTTTTAATCGCGTTTCCATTTATCGCTTAAACTCCTTTACTTTTTTGCGAATTTTTGCCTCGACATTTGCCGATAGAGGCCGAACGGGAATTTTTTCATCGCTGTGAGTAGCAACACCACCTGCGATGGGTATTTCAAGACGCGGATGTTTGGGTACATAAGGTTCTTTTTCCAACATGGCATGTAACAAGACGAGGGCGGCTTCTTTGTCGGGAATCGTTCCTCTCGTATTGCCATCGTCGCCGGGGGGCAATGGCGCGCCTACGCACGACGGACACCCCGCTTCGCATTCACATTCCGATACGACCATCCAACAGGCTGTTATGACATCTTCGATCATCTCATAAGCTTTTTCCGAAAAACCAATGCCTCCCGGATGCCGGTCATATACAAATGCGGTCGGACGCCCCGTATTGGAGCTATCTACTGTGGTGCCAATATCCATGACATCGCACATCGCAAATAGGGGTAGCACTTCTCCCATTACATTGGCAATGCCTTTGAGTCCTTCAGATGGCACGCGCCCATGTCGCCGGCACTGGTTTAGCCCTTCCTGGGGCGGTACGATCCAGCAGGCGGCTGTATCGAGTTTGCGCTCGGGCAAATCGAGATTTTCCCAACCAATGCTGTCGCGGTCTTCGAATTTTACTTTTTTAAACATCGTTACCAGTGACGAGACTGAGACGTCGCCAAAATATACGTCACTGACGCGCCATGTGCCCGATATTTCGGTATCATTTACGACAATACTCGTCTCGTCAACCGCCTGGGTATAATAATCCAGTGCTTTTTGACTTACCCGTGCAATTTTGCGCTCTGTGTCGAGTTGATCGACAAAGTACGTCTGCCCATTGTGCAAATATACAGCGTGTGTATGTATCTGAAAAAACGCGCTGATTTCATCCAAGGAACCGATTACCTGCGGGTCACTTTCTGTCTCGTCGATAATAGTATAAGTCAGATCGCTGATATTGCGTAGCCCAACCTCTGCTGCGGGATATCCCGATTGGCTGTAAAACCACTGCCCGTTGAGCTGGCGCGCCATGCCTTCATCTGACAGGATCTCGAGCAGCGCACCGGTAAATTCTCCCATTACTTCGCCTTCTTCGCCCCGCACGGGCAATTCGCGCAAAGCACACCGCAGATGTCCCACGACGAGATGCGGATTGTTGGGGTCAATAGTTGCGTGTTCGGGCGATTGTCCGAAAAAGTAAGCCGGGTCGCGCATCAAAAATTGATCGATGGGCGCGTTGTGTGCCACAAAGACCACCAGCGACTCTTCGGACTGCCGTCCAGCCCGCCCAGCTTGCTGCCACATGCTGGAAATACTGCCCGGATATCCCACAATTAACGCGGCATCCAGGGCTCCAATATCAATGCCCAATTCCAGGGCATTGGTACTCACCACGCCGAGCAATTCACCTTCAAATAATTGTCGCTCAATTTCTCTCCGTTCTGCGGGCAAATATCCGCCGCGATAAGCCCGAACTGCGCCTGCCAACCGCTGGCTTACCAGTGATAGATCTTCTTGCACATAGCGATAGATCACTTCTGCGGATGTGCGTGCTCTCACAAACGCGATGGTTTGCACTCTGTTGTGGATGAGTTTGCCGAGCAACCAGCGCGCCTCGGTATTTGAACTGCGTCGATCACTCGTGGTGCCTTCCAGAAAAGGCGGATTCCAGAACGCAAAATGGCGTTTGCCTCTCGGGGAGCCATCCCGATCAATCAGGCACATCGGCTGTCCGGTCAATGCTTCGGCGTGTTCTTTGGGATTTGCTATGGTCGCCGAGCAGCACACGAATTGCGGGGGCGTGCCATAGTGCGCGCAAATTCGCATCAGGCGGCGCAATACATTGGCTACATGCGAGCCAAAGACCCCCCGGTAAGTGTGTATTTCGTCGAGCACCACATAGCGCAAATTCTGAAAAAAACGCGCCCAGCGCGGGTGGTTGGGCAATACGCCCTGATGCAACATATCGGGATTGCTCAAAATCACCCGCCCCTCTTCGCGCAGTGTTTTGCGCTGGTTGGACGGTGTATCCCCATCGTAAGTACCCAGAGAAAATTTCAATTGCTCGTTTAATTCGCCAAACCGCGCCAGTCCTCGCGCCTGATCCTGTGCCAGGGCTTTGGTCGGGAAGAGATAGAGCGCGGTTGCCTGTGGGTCGGATAACAGTGCTTCCAGTGTGGGTATTTGATAACACAGGGTTTTTCCACTCGCCGTTGCCGTTACGACTACTACGTCTTCCTGACGCCTTAGTGCGGCCAGCGCATCGGCCTGATGCGTATAGAGCCGATCAATGTCTTGCTGTTTCAAGGCGTCGGAGATTGCGGGATGCAGCGCGCAGTCATCAGCGACGAATGTAGCTTCTTGCGCGGGTATGGTTTCTATATGGGCTACCTGACCGGCATACCCATAGTCGCGGCGAACATGCGCGATAAATTGATTAAAATTCATCATGCGGGAAGGGCTTTTGAATTCCAAAGGGAGAGAGAAAGGAAGTGAAAAATAAAGAGGGAGGTACGACAACTATAGAAATATAGTTGGAAGGTGAAAATGGGTCAACTTAAAAGAGGCGAACAGGAGGCGGGATTTACGTATTAGAGTAGGGATTTTTAGAAGGTGTGCCTGACAGTGTGCGAGGGTGAGTGCCAACAACTACAGTGCATGGGAGAGGCGGAGGTATAAATACCTGCCCAGGAAATCGTAGGTATTGGCATCGGATGTGCCCAGGAAACCATTGAATATCACTGCTGGTGCCTGATTGAGGATGTTGTTTATTCCGATTGTGAGTACGGAGTGACCAAAGGCGGTCTCCAGTTGATATGATCCATGCATACTAAAGATGCTGTTGGAGCTGATTTTGCGACTTGGTGGTATTTCTGTCACATCCGGGCGGTACTTGCCCTTGCAGTCGTCATCTTCGCATTCCTCGAATCCGCCGATGTATCGCCAGGTTAGCCCAATGGAAGAACGGTGTTTCTCTACGCCAACTGAAGCGGCGTGACGCCAGCCTGGGAACGCGCCCAGGTCGTAGTAGCCCTTGCCTTTAACTAATTCAGGACCGTTGGCGGAAGGCAGGATTTGATCATAATTTACGAGCAGATTGCTCTCTATTTGCGCCGAGACAATACCCAGAGGTGAGTCAGTAGCGTAATGGAGTCCGATATCCATGCCGCTGGTTTCGGTTTCGCCAACATTGGCGTTGGGTGACAGGATATGGTTAATCAGCATGGTGTTTGGGTCGCGCACGACTTGATCGCAGTTGGATGGCGTGTCCTGCGAGTAGCAGTTACTCAAGATGAGGCTGGCAGGTAACGCGCCGATCTCACTCGTGATCGCGGTGGTATAGTAATCCACGGTTATATCGAATCCATCCAGAAAACTCGGTTGATAAACCAGGCCTGCTGTGAGCATTGTGGCCTTTTCCGGATCGAGATCCGTGCTGCCACTGAACTGGGCTCGCAGTTGTGCCCGTGAATCCTCAAAGTCGGATGGGATGCCCTGATCTGCACAATTTCGCATTTGCTGAGCCGTCAACGTCCGGGCATTGCCCGCTTCATCGACTGTACTACAGGGATCGCTGACCAGCGGAAAACCATCGCTGTTGCCGAGGAACATTTCGGCGATGCTGGGGGCGCGAAAAGCATTGGAGTATGTGGCGCGAAATGCCAGTCCTTGAGGCAATTCGAGGCGAGTCCCCGCTTTATAAGTAGAGCCAAAGCCGAACGAATCGTAGTGGAAAGTGCGTCCGGCGGCTATTAAATCGAGACCAACTTCTCCCGCTTTGTAGAGCGGGAAATGGGCTTCTGCATACAAAGCCTTGACCGAGTACGCACCATCGGTGGGTGCTTCGTCACTGCCAGTGGTATTTCCCGATGCAGTTATGGGATCGGGAAGATAGGCTCCCGCTTCCCAGCGCGATGAAAGACCTGCTGCCATGACCAGTGGACCAGCCGGGAGTTGTGCGATCTCACCGGTCAGATTCCACTGCAGGATTTGCTGTTGAGAGTAGCCCCTGGCGATACCGGCATATTGGATGTAGTCTAACATCTCCTGGGTGATTGTGCCAGCACCGTGGAGTATATCCAGTTGCACACAGTCGCCGGTGCAATCCTCGTCTGGTCCCAGTGCCCGCACGAGATTACTGATTATAAATCGGCCCTCGTTGATGCTGGTGCCCTCGCTACGCCCGTAGGAAAAGGACAGGTCAGCGTCAAAGCCCATAAACTGATGGTCCAAACCCAAAACGATGCGATAGGTGTCGATATCCTGGAGATAGTTGCGATTGCCTGCTTCGAGAAAACGCCGCCGGACATCGATAAAATCGCGGCCAAATTCGTTGTAACGGTTGGTGGCAGATACTACGATGCCGTCGCTGATGGTGAACAAGGGCGTTGGGGCCAGCTTCTGGTCGGATTGGCGATTGGTGTACGATACCTCGAAGAAAGTTTTCGCACCTTCTGTAAATTTGTAAGCACCACTAAAAAAGGAACTGTAGCGCGTCTGTGGGGTGTAGAGGTAATTCTCTGGCTGATAATTGTACGTGTCACCGCTTCCATCCGAGGAGATTCCAGCCCAGTTGAAGGGACGCCAGCCGGCATTTGGATCGCGGTGGTAATCACCTGCGTCCTCGCCAGCCGCTGCAACGACCGCCTGCCAGGCTTCGTTGCCCTCGGTGCCCAGGCGGTCGATGATGTGGCCTTCCGGGGTGGCCGAACTGCCGTTTTTGTTATAGGTGCCGTCGTTTTTTCCCCAGTCGTAGTTTTTGTCCGATACGCTGAAACTGCGGTCGCCGGTCCAGACGGGCTTTCGGTTGTGGTAACCTGCCGAAAACAATATGTGGCCTTTTTCGCTTTGCAAACCGGCGGTTATGCTGAGGTCGCGGACTTCGCCATCACCTGCGCCTGAAATCCCTTCATAATAATCTATCTCTACCCCTTCCATATCTGACCGGGTGATGATATTGATCACCCCTCCAATGGCGTCTGAACCATATATGGCTGAGGCTCCATCCTTGAGAATTTCGACGCGTTCGATAACTGAAGCGGGAATAGAGTTGAGATCAACAGATGAATTTGCGCCTGTTCCGCCCGGGACGAAGCGACGCCCGTTGACCAATACCAGGGTGCGATTAGAGCCGAGTCCGCGCAGACTAATTCTGGTAGAGCCATCGCCGCCGTTGTTGGACTGGGTATTGGTTGCATTGGACTGTACTGTGAGTGTTTGTAGCACATCTCCAATGGAAGTCAATCCCCGCGCTTTGATTTCGTCACCGGATAGGACGACGACTGGCGCAGGCGAAAGGCTTTCCGCACTTTTGATGCGGGAACCGGTTACGACAATCTCTTCAAATTCGTAGATTTTCGGCTCGTCGGGCGATTCTTTAACATCCTCTGCGAATGCTGATGTAATAAATACGATGGCGACTATCTGGCAGAATATGTGCTTCACACTCATCTATACCTCGCGATTGGAGGATGACAATTTTTTAACCATCGCACGCATACGCATCAAATACAATTTTTAAATCGCGTTTTGCGCGTGCAAAATTCGAATATGGCTGACGCGAACGGTTTTGAAGACAGGATAAAAAATCAGCTATCATCGCGCGATAGCCCATCAAATCTTTCAGGCCCGGCCAGAGAATCCGAAAGCCTTTCTGAGGTTTGCGAATATAAATGCCGTTGCTTTCAAAAACAATGCGTCCACGCGTCCCTTCGATATAAGAATGCTGAAAAACGCCTTTTGTCAAACTGGGTGTTTGCCACGAGTAATGCAATTCGCCAATTGCGCCAGTAGGATAGACCATTCTCACGACAGATTCGCGCTCTGGCGTACTGCCAGAATAGCCCGGGAATATCGCTTCGATCTGTTCGGGTACCGCATCGAATAGATCTGAAATCAGGGCGATAAAATGAATACCGCCTTCCAGCAAAGCACCATGAACACTTTTCCAACCCTGCGCCTGCTGCGTTGTGAGCTTTTTTACTGAAACCGAACGCATTTCGCCAATATCGCCCTGGGTGACCATGTGCTTGATGTACGATAGCGAGGGTTTGTAATAATAATTCTCGGCGATCATCAATAGGGGGGTCTCGACCCGTTCCAGCGCGGTCTCGATCTCGACAATTTCCTCTGGCGAGATGCACATCGGTTTTTCGACGAGTACGGCTTTGCCAACTTCTAATAGTGCGATTATCTGGTCTTTGTGATGCTCTGGTGGGGAAGCGATCACCACGGCGTCCACATCACTTTCCAAAACGGCGTTCAGGTCGTCAAAGATGCCCTCGCCCTTAAACTTGAGATTGAACTTGTACGCGCTTACCCGCGACCGACTGCAAAAATACAACGTCGCTCGCCATTGCAAATTTTTCGCATGAAGCGCGCCGATATTTCCACACCCCAGGATGCAGATACGAGGCTTTTTATACGTCAGATGATCCATTTTTGATTATTCTGCCCCTATAATAGAGAATCATATCATTTTTTTCATTCATCAAAGCTGAGGACAGGAACAGAAATATGGGGAGCGGTTGCTATCCGCTCGGGATTGTTCAGTAAATCTGCGATGCGAGATCCCACATCGGCTCGCACGACTTTGGCCCCACATTGGGGACAAACGCCTGCCAGAACATTCTCTAAAACGATGAGTTCATCGCGTATCCAAAAGTCCTGTTTAATACGCTGTTCTTGCAGGGGTGTGTCACAGTTTTCACATTCTCCATAATCGTAAGCATTCATGTTGTCTTTGGGCATGGCTACTCCAGAGCGTAAGTTGTGATAAACAGTAATTTCCCGGTGCTCTTAATACGACATATTATAGCGATTTGTCTTCCGTCTGTTGCGGAACCTACAATTTCGTACCGTGTACCTCGCGGGTCACGTGTAAATCTTCGTCTGATTTTTCCCCTTGCTATTGCTTCTTCAATATCTAGAAAGATTAGATTATCATCAGCCATTTCTTCAAAAAAATGTGGTATGGCAAATTCGTATTCTTGCTCTACCACCTTGCCTCGAATGACATCTATGATAGCCACTTTATATTTCCAGAGGGTTTATACTAACGTTTATACCTGTTGACCAAGACAATAGCACAACCCGTCTGGTGCGATGACAAAGAATATGCGGAAGGATTTATCGCCGTGTTGGTCAATCCGATAATCGGGGTCGTCATTTTGCAATCCATTATTCTTCAATTCGTTGAAGGCGGTTTCGACATCATCCACTTCAAAAAAACACCCCTCTTGAGTCGGGTCGCCACCATTTTCTGCCAGGCCGATCTGGATATCGTCTCTTGCGAGTATAGCGGACTTACAGGGCGCGTCCTTCCGAGATACGACCCGAAATCCCATGACTATTTCGTAAAAAGGGATGGCTTCTTCCAGGTTCTCAACCGGAAGGTTCATAGCGTCTTGCATGTAGGGCGAGGCTGTTTTAAATATAGATTTAGTTTTCACGCTTATCTCCTTCTCTCTGAATCTATAAAAAAAATCACAGGTGTTTTTTGTTTCGCCTAATTTTTTATGTTCCTAACCTCGAAGCGGCCGGAACACAGTATTTAGACACAAAGGACTCACTTGCGTCCAGGATTGCTGAAGCTGTGGGGTAATAACACTCATGTCATCCATCCACCTTCTGAGCTGTGGCATGGATTGTCCCTTCCGCAGGTACATCCACCCGCACGGTCAGCACGGTATATCTCTCATCGTCGCTGGTGACCATCGTTTCCAGATGTCCGCCATCCACTGCGTAAGCTCCTGCTGGGAGCACGAATGTCACCCGGCAATCGGGAAACGCGTCTTCCAGAATATTGGTCACTGTCGCTGTCACTCTGTCGTGTATCCCGTTGTTACCCGGATCGTATGCCACCTCAAGCGGCGGTGGTCCCTCTCGATTGAAAGGAACGGGAGCAACAGCATCTCCTCGATAGGTCGCCGATGTTACATGACCATCTTTAAAACGCACCACCCGAAAACTGCTGCTATTGCTTTTGCCCACCCGCGTCGTGGGTGTGGCTCCAATGGTCATCACCTTTTCCCCTGGGCCATGCGCGTCGTGGATCAGCTTTACCTTATGCTTATCCAGAAATGTCTCTACCGGGGCATTGTGCTCGAATGCGTTGATTATCTTGATCTTAGCCTTCGCCCGCGAGGATAGAAGCGCGTTGGCTTGCGATAGATCCACATGCCAGGGATGCCGGAAATTCAGGATGCATAGGTCTGAGCCATAATCGATGATTCCCACCTGATCTCCATACCACTTCTCGTGTCCGTAAAATTGGTGATTGCCGAATGTAATCGCATAGGGCATCTCCAGTACCAGATGTGATCCTGAGATATACGCCGGGTTCACCGCATTGCTAATCAGGACCATATCGGGTGCGATCAGGTTGGCGATCTCCGCCAGCCGTCTCTCGTACTCCGCCTGATATTGTCCCTGCGTGTCCAGGTGTCCAAACGTCATAAAAACCGGATCTTTCGGATAGTCTCGAACGACGTACACGCTTCTGGGAGACTGTCGTGTGAAATCTCCCCGCGAGCCGGACACCCTGATCGATAGATCGTATAACCCCGGTGGTATGTCTTGGGGCAGACTTACTGTGCCTTCCCGATCATAATAAAACTTCGCACTCGGATCTTCCTCAAACGCCACTGTGCGTGAGATCGTAGCTGGCCCAACCCGACGCGACAACTTCACTTGCCCTATCGTGTGATCGTAGGCTTCCAACCGCACCCGAAAGGATTCTCCGGGCTGCCGGATGGTCGGATGTCCCAGAACCGGGAATCGGACGCCTTGTGGCATGGTCTCTGGATGTCTATGCAGATACAGTGGTGGCAGGCGCGTTTCTTTTCCTTTTTGAATCGCGATTTCTTCAATTTTTTGAGACTCCCATCCGTACGCAATCAATTCCAATGAATATCCCTTTCCTGCGGGTAGGCCAGTCAGACGGCACGACCCCGATAACCAATTCCGCACCAGCGTGTTCCGCACTATTTGATTACCCTGGCGTACCACCGCTCGTGCATCTACGAGGAAGCCATTTTCCTCACCGTTGAGTACAAATGACAGCTCTCCAGAATGCTCCGCCAGGACTCGAAATCCAGATATACGGCAGCCCATCTCACCCCTGTTCTGAAGATGCTCAGCGCGTACCCGGTGGTTCCCTTGTGTCAGTCCCCTCGCCAGTACCACCTCTCGTGCTTCGTTACCCGGATACAAGACACGCGGACTCCCATCATCTACTGTCACAATTAGTTTTCCCAGAGAAGGTGTTCCGTAGGCCGACACGGCGTGCTGTCCCAGACCAAGTGCCACTCCTGTACCGGTAAATTCAAACGTCAAGGCAGCGCCATTATCCTCCGTCTCCAGACAGGCTGTCTCGGCATACCGAAACAGGCTCTCCCACCACGTACCTGATTGCAGCACACGGGCTGTATCCAGGGCTGATACCCACTCCTTATTCATTGGAGTTCATCCCCCTCATTAGACCTCTCTCGCAACAATATCCAGATCCCATTTCTGCCAGTAATATTTGACCGGATCGCTCTCGTCCCATTTTCCGTACACATCTTCCCAGGTCAGCCAATTCATGTGCGGCTGTAGTGAATCATCTCGAACTGGATGGCTTCGCGGTTGATATCGGTAATCAGCCGAAATCCGCAGACGGTCTGCCGACTCGTTATCTCGTCCCTGATGAATGGTCAGACTGTGTAGAATAATCACGTCGCCGCACATATAGTCGCCGCCGATCCAGACGGAATCCTCTTCGACGGGAACTTGACGGCCACCCGGTCCCACACCTTCGAATGTTTCCAGTTTCCCGCGTCGGTGCGAGCCTCGGGCGACGGCAAGTCCACCGAGTTCCTCGGGACAGTCACCATAGGGGATCCATGCTGTCCAGGTCTCGTCCGATCCTCCGATAAAGTAATTGTCCTGGTGCGGTGGGGTCGAATGGGTATCTGTATCAGGGAAGACAAGGCGGCAGATGTTTCGGCTGTGCGGGAGCACATGTTCGCCGAATAGAACTTCAAATGCCCGAATCAGAGGAGGTTCGAGTGCCAGTGCGTGAAAGTCTCGAATTTTCAGAACATCACCATAAAACGCCTGCCAGCGCGAGTCTCTGCTCTCGACGACCTGAATGTCGGGATTTGCGATGCCCTCTGTCACTTCAGAGCCATCCATCAGCCACCCATGATCCCGACAGATACTGAGGATCTGATGTCGAACCTCGATTACACGTTCCGGATCGAGCAGGTTGCGAAAGAACAGATACCCATTCTCTTTTGCCTGTCGCCGAAGCGTCTCCGGATTCTGTAACAAATCCGTCGCATCCTCCAGTGCCTCGATTTGTTTCATGTCAATCATTGCCATTATGATGGTCTCCTTTTTTAGAACGAGTCAGGACCCGCGTCAGGGGACCAACTCATGTATTTCATCTGGCTCGGGCATGGATGTGAATTGGACAGCTATTATGGTCTTGTGACCTTCAAGTATTGCTTTACACAGGCGGTGACCACCATCCATGAGTGAACCATCTGCATTTAGAATGATAGGATATTTCAGAGATGCAGTGTTAATTTTTTTACAATGTCGCGCGATCTCTCTGAGGGTAGGCTTCTTTTCTCCAAACCAGCAGTCTTCGTCTAACTCTTTGATTGATGATATATCGATTTCAAATGTAGAAAGACCGTTGGACTGTTTCCAGAGTTTTTCGGTGTACCACACAAGCCGTTTGCCATCGCGTATTGTGCTGTGTTTCTGTGGCACGAAGCCTCCTTTCGATTTCAGACCATACTCAGACTGTATCGGATTTCTTTCCGTTCAACCCCTGCAAGGGGTTCTACTTTTTGTGCACCATCCGCGCTGAATCCGAATTTTCGATAAAAGGAAATCGCCCTCTGGTTGGTATCGAGAAGCCAAATTTTTACGATCGAGCAATTCATATCGCGAAGGGCCGTAAGAGATGCTTCCATCAGTTTTCGACCAATGCCACGGTCCCAGAATTCTTCAAGGGCATAGATTGCATAGACTTCGCCAATGGAGTTTTTATCCAGTCCTTCATCTCGTACGGGGCCAAAGCTGATGAAAGCAATGATCCTTTGATCTACTTCGGCTACAAGTACTTTGTTGGAGGGACTATTGAGGGTCAGGTGCCATTGTTTCTCCCTCTGGTCAACAGATAAATTATCGAGGATGTCATCGGGCAATTGCCCCTTGTACGCAGCCTGCCATGACCGAACGTGGACTTCGGCCAGGCTTCTGGCGTCGTTTTTGGAAGGTTCTCGGATTATTATTGTCATGGTAGGCGACCTTTCATAGTGATGGCGCCTTTCCTCATTTCTTGAGCGCGTCTCTCACGACCCTGGCGAGTTCCGGGTGCTTCTGCAGGGTGCTCAAGCGAGAGATGACGAGATTGCCGCTGCCGTATTTCAGGGCGATTTCTATCTCCTTGACAAGGCGTTCGGGCGTGCGCACGAAGCCGGGCAGGTCGTGGATGCCGATGAAAGGAACAAAGCGGTTGATCTCAGGATTTTCCAGGCGCTTCATTTGGGCGGCTTCCATTTCAACGCGTTCAAGTCGCCATTCGGGGGGATAGAACCAAGAGATCGTCTGTGTGCAATAGTCGAGTTTGTATTTGGCGCCAATATACTCATCGGGAAGGAAGTGCGGCCAGACGTGGTTGGTGACGATGGCATTGGGATCTATGGATTTGGCGTGATCGTAGAGGAGACGGTGAACGTCAATGAGTGTTTGCGTGGATATTTTTTCCATGATTTCGATGTTGGACAGATCGGGGTTTTGCGCGCGCGCTTCTTTACGAAGGGTTTCACAGTGGTCACAGAAACAGGCGTAGTAGTTGGCAAAGCCAAAGCCGTCGAGGGCGATCCCGTCGGCGATGTCGAGGGCGTGCTCAACCCGCTTCTTGAGTTCGGCCCGCGATTCGGGATGCTCGAAACAGAGGACTGTTCTCGGTAAGACGAACGATTGCCAGCGGTAGCTCTCTCCGTGCAACCGGAGCCAGGATTGTCCGGCGATGATGTCCGAGACTTTGTGTTCGAATTCGCGCATTTTTTGAAGGCAATGCGGATAGGTATTTTCAAAGTCGTCGTCGGAATAGGGGAAGACGGTAGCGATGATCTGGATGTCTCGTTTATGGGCTCGCGCGACCATTTCAGGAGTGGCGCTATTGGTAATAAGCATGTTGCAGCCGAGGTCAGCCACAAAATCGACGGCTTGCTCGCGTTCGGCGTCGGTTCTGAGGCGGCCGATAGCCCAGACAGCTTTCATAGGGAGATGTCCTTTCTGAAGTTGGGCAAAGGTCATCATCTGGTTCTGTCAGGTAATATCTCCCAGGTATATAGGAGGTGCCCCGGATTCAGAGTCAAGATAATCGAGTAAAGGCTTAGGATAGAATCTCAGGTTCTTGAGTTCACTAATGCTCATCCATTTCACCCCAACCTGGATCGAATCTCCCTCTGGGGCTTCGGAGGCATTATATCTTTCATCAACGGAACATCGGAAGATGAAGTCAATTAGATGGACACCCTTAGTCCGGGAACCCTCATGATTGTCTGTGATATATTCTCGAACAAAGTTTAAATCTTCAACTGCGACATCTGCACCTATTTCTTCCTGGCACTCCCGCTTGAGAGCATCTATAAGTGTCTCTTTTCCAGGTTCCATGCCTCCCCCTGGCAGAATGTACCAAAGACCTTTGTCATCGATATTCTCGGTAACGAGAATTTGGTCGCCTCTCTGAATCAGAGCCTTGGCTGCATTTCGCAAGTTCATAATAGATACCTCAAGCGAATCTCACGCTACTCATCTCAGATCATTTTCCCCCAACACGTATTTGATCTGTACGTTCCCATCTTTATCGACGATTTTCATGTTTAGCTCGCGGTTGCCTTTAGGGCCTGAGAAACGGAGTAGCCCGAAGTTGAAACCGGGATAGACTGTTGCGATACTCTGTGGGTTTCCGCGCCAGCCCGAGCGGGATCTCTGGACGATTGGGTCTGTTCTGACGGCGGCGTTGGAACTGAGCAATTCAAAGAGGGGATAGGTGTCCTGTCCCTCGCGATAGAGGCGGTTGAGCGTCCCAACGTGCCAATCGCCTGCGATGAAGACGACACCGGTGATGTTTTCGGCGAACATCCATTTCAGGAAGTCGTCCCGCTCTGTGCCGAAATTGTCCCAGCGTTCGCCGCGTCCCGTGAAGTCAACGACCATGCTATTTCCATTGGCGATTACTTTGAATGTCGCCGTGCTCGCCTTCAGGGATGCTTTCAGCCAGTCGATCTGGCCCCGGCCGAACATTGTCTTGCGGTCTTCTGCTTCGTTCGGGTCCCTATGATAGCGGTCGTCGAGCATGAAGAACTCGACATCGGAAATTCGAAACTTGTGAAAGATCCCCTTTGTCTGGGAAGTGCCCCCGCCCGAGTTCGGCCAATATCGTCGATACAGTTCCAGGGTCTCTTCCCGGTAGGAGAATGTACGATCGGAGTTGTTGGGGCCATAGTCGTGGTCGTCCCAGATCCCATAGCTGGGCGTCGTTGCCATGAGTGCTCTGATCTCCGGTACATGTCGTACTTCGCGATGATATCCCGCCATTGCATAGCGGACTGGGTCCGGTTCCTCCCCATAGTGGCTGGATCGTCCCGGCATGTAGTTGATGTCGCCAATAAAGAGAAATGCGTTTGGGCGGTGCTGCAAGACTTCTGCAAATGCAGGTTGCATGGGCTGTGTTCCCGGGTTCAAGCAGGATCCGAATCCCACGGAGAAATCAGCGACGTAGGTTGAATCATTCTGTCGCGATTGCATCGCGGGCATTGTGCGGAATACCTGGGGGACAAGTGCTCTTATCTGTTTCCCATTTACCGAAATCGCGTAGTGAACCCTCGCGTTCTGCACAAGTCCACTCAGTGTCACCGTGCCAGTGTGGGGATAGCTTTCTGAGGTCATCGTTTCTTTTGCTGCACGGGTGATCGTCATTGCTCTGCCCGTTTGTGTCCAGTAATCTACTGTGACCTTCGCTGGCGCGTCTGTCTCAACCCAGATTATCGCCGATGATGTCGTCGTGTGGCTTATCATTGGACCTGCAAGTAGCTCTGCGGCCATCATCCGCGTTGGAATAAGCATCAGTACTGTCAGGATCAAAATTTTCATCCTTCCTCCTCTGTTGTAAAGGTTTTGATTGTCTTTGCCAGTTCTTCAGATCGCTGAGAACCAATCAATAATCGCTTTCCATTGGTTAGCTCCAATTGTACGCCTCGATCTCCACTCACATTATAAGCCATTCCTTTAGTTCCATATCGAATCCCCCATCCGCCATATTCTTTGATTGGGCTGTACTGTCTGGCATCACATTTTGCAATTTCTGAGAATGAGATTACCTCTCTCTTTAGCGGAAAGAATCGGATGTGAATGGCGTCATTTTTGACTTCAGTTACCATCTTTATCGAAAGCATAAACACCGGTACTAATACCAGAGCCAGAGCAATGGCACCAAAAATGAGCATATTGGTGCCAGACATTGGCCAGTTCCGAAATCCCTTGAATCCTATATAGATCAAAGCTGAGATGCAAGGTACAAGTACCATAGCCAATAGCCAGCCCTGTCTAAATTGCTGAATTTCGATGAAATTTGAGTTGTCCATTTATGACTCCCAGGGAATGGGTACATTGATCTCTGTGGCAATATGTTGCAACATGTCGAGATGCTCTTCGGTCAGCGGGATGCCGCTTTGCTCGCGTTCTTGTTCGCGTTGCCATTCCAAGCTGCCGGGGACTTCGGCGCTCGACAAGCCCGGCATGGGGTTCAGCGACCGGCTTTCGCGCAAGATGCGAGAGATTTCTGCCTTATAAGCCTCCAGGTCTCCCAGCTGAGCCACATCAATTGCCACAATCATAAATCCCCGCGTAGCGCTTGAAAATTTTGGTCTGTGCGATTCAGGTGTTGCTGTGCCTGCTAAAATACCCGCCAGGAACCACGATGTAAATCGCATGCCCAAACTTTTAAAAATAAAATCCGGGAATGTCTGCAATGCCTCGGCGAGTTTGCTGCGGTCTTTCAACATGTTTGCGTTCATGTCCAGTACAAAAGACGGACCTTCTGCAGTTGGTATGCCAAAACACATCGGGGGGGCAGACATCGCATCCCATACCGTTGCATCGGGGCGTGTCGGTTTTTCCCAGGCGATTCCCCCTGCCACGCAAAAGGTCGCCAGGTCGCGTGTTAGTGCCAGCCGCGCGTAGATCCCCGCGCTGCCCACATGGCCGTGATTGCGCGTGCTCGCAACGGCAATGCCGTTTGTTTTCGCCTTTTCAATGACGGCCTCTGTTGCCCGCGTTGCTACGAGGTAACCCGCACCGCCATCGCCATCAAAAATCGCCATTGAAGGGGCATCCATGATCTGGGCAATTTCGGGCTGTGGGTTAATGCGCCCTTCTCGAAACTCAGCCACATACCGCCGCAACTGTCGCGTGCCGTGTGAGGCCACCCCGCGCAAATCCACATCTACAAGATAGCGCGCGATCAACGCGGCATCGCCATCTGGCAAACCGACTTTGTGCAATGCTGCGGTAGCAAAGTCGCGCAACAGATCGGGCATGATGCGCCTGGCGTCTTCGGGGATATAAACGGGCATGAAGTCTCCTGCGAGGTGGAATTACTGTTCCGTCCAACTGGCGATGAAGTCCGCCGTGCTATAGTCCGAGGGCATTTCGTTGAAATAGTGCTTCATAGGAATGGACTGAAAGCCCGGCACAAAGTGTTCTTCGTCCGATTGGAGTCGTGCTTCGAGTGGGCTGAAGCGATCCCAGAGTAAGTGGGCTTCTTCTGGAGTGAATCGTTCGGCGAATTTCGATCCCCAGTTGAGCGTGATGGGATGTTTTCCCAGCAGGCGACGCTGGAGGTCTTCGGCGATGTCCTGAAGCGGGGGATCTTTTCGCAGTCGAATCGCAAGTGCCGCTTTGCAGAGGAATACGGTTGACAGAATTCTGCCTTTTTCAGCTCGCCACGGATGGAGGTTGTCCAGGGCACTGAGATACGCGGTGCCATCGCCAGAGAGAACGGCTCTCAGTGCGTCTTCCGTATGCTGCTTCATTTGTTCGCTGCGGTTGTTCCAGCGCGCGAATGCCTCCTGTGCCTGCGGAGAAATGTAGTTGGTAAACGAGAGGTCGTCAATTGAAGTGTGGGTCGAGAAGCCACCGTGGATGGTTCGTCGCATTTTTGGGCTGTAGTTGCTGCCCCAGTGGAGGATAGGGAGGATATAGACGACGCCGTCACCGGCTTTGAGATGGGTCTGTACGCTATTGGGTAGCGGACGACAGGGGTCTGCCAACAATAGCTCGTTCTCTTCTGGGGTGTTCAGCCGCAGATGGCTGCCCGGTATCACCCAGAGGACGCTATCGTCGTAGAGCGGGATGTTCCACTGGACGTAACGCGGGCCTCCTTCGAGGATGTCGTCGATATAGCCCTGGAGCGGTGCTGTGTCGATCGGATGGTGATCGCGGTGCCACTTTGCCGGTCCGTGATCCCTGACGGGGTTGCACATCATCATCATTTCTGTGCCGGCTCCGTCCGCTACATCGAGAAGCTCTGTGCTAACCCCGTGGATGTTCTCTTCGAGCCATACTTCGACCGCTGGTGCGGTCTCCTGGTCGATCTGATTGACGAGCGGCTGCCTTGAGAGTTGCAGGCGAGGCTGCGGTGCTGTTTCCCATACGCCTCCAGGTGGATCGTTTTCCGCACGCTCGGCTTTCCAGTTTTCGCGCTGGTGGTCAACGAGCGTTTCGTACGCCTGTCGTACGCGTTCGAGTTTGTCACGTGGTACGGCTTCCTTGACGATGAGGTAGCCTGTTTCCAGAAATTCGTCGCGGTTGAGTTTCATGGCTGACTCCAATCAGGGTAAAGGAGCGTTAGCGTAAATAAGTCTATTGCACGTTGGTACAAGCAGAGTAGGGTTGTCTGGGATAGCAATAGTGGGGAATCCCTTGACTTTCAAGAGGTCTTTGTTGTACTTTCGATTATCCTAAATAGAGTACTCTATCAAGGAGGAACGAGATGTCTGCGCCATCTCTTCTTAATGAATTAGAAGAAAACATCCGTCGTTTGCCTTTAGATGATCAATTGTTGCTTATTGAGCGAGTAAGCCATCGGATACGAAATGATATTTCTGTTAAAATGGATATAGACGCTCAATTGAGTAAAATGGCCGCTGATCCTGAAATCCAAAAAGAACTTCAGGAGATTGAGCAGGAGTTCTCTGCCACAGAGCAAGACGGGCTGGATGATTAATGGCTATTGAGCGTGGCGAAATATACTTCGTGAACCTCAACCCGGTAAAAGGGCGCGAGCAAGCAGGTCAACGTCCAGTATTGGTTCTGTCCATAGATGCAATTAATCGCTTGCCTCTCGTCGTAACTGTTGTTGTAGGTACCAGTGGTGCTAATATCACACGGGATTATCCTACAAATATTCGACTGCAGTCTGCAGAAACAGGTTTAGATTCGGAAACAGTTTTTCTCGGGTTTCAGATTCGATCATTGGATTCAAAACGCTTTCCAGACCGTGCAACAGGCCGAGTTTCAGGAGCAACTTTAAAAAAGGTAGAGGCGGTTGTTCGATATTGCCTTGGTCTGTAGGTGAGTCTGGTTTTCTCTAAATATAGAAAATCTATCCGGTCTGGATAAACACAAAATCTTCATCATCGCCCGGTGGCTCAAAGCGATTGATGAATTCTGCAAATGCCTGGTTATTAATCCAAAGTGAATCCTGATCGCTTTTTGAACGAGTGAGGGTCCGGTTTCGCAGCACGTCAATGGGAGCGTCGAGGAAATAGAGTTTTGATTCTGCGTCTATGGCCGCCACCGCTTGCCTGGTATTTTCGCGATCCCTTTTGTACCAGAATCCCTTATCGAGTATGACATCTGTGCCGAGGGCGAGATTGCGCGTGGCAATGCGCCAGATCAGGTTGGAAACGCGGTTGAAAAGTGCTTCAAATTGCTCGGGCGATCTGCCGTAGAGTTGAACCATCCACTCGTCATAAGTGTATCGCACAGCCCTATGAGTCTCTTCAAGCTCCCGAGCAAAAGTGGTCTTACCCGAACCCGGTCGGCCACAGAGTAGGTGAACAGTCGCCATTGTATCTGATCAATACCTCTTGTTTAATCGTCAGGTCTTTGTCCGATGTAGAGTATGTGCCTGGATGAGGCCACCGTGCTTTGTTCTGCACTGATTTCGAATAGGAGATCCAACCAGAGGTCTCTTTGTTTTCCTGTAAGCGTGTTATAGCTTTCGTCGTTTGCGGAGATAGCTGGCTCGACACCTACAGTTTTGAGGGTGCGAAATCCCACGCGCTCATGCAGGGGTGCGATTTCTTCCAGCCTAACAAAATAGCCCCGAAAGCCTCCTTTTGGAGCATTGGCGGGGTGGTGGCCTTGTTCTATGTGTGACCAAACCGCTTCCTGGTTCTCAATCCACGAGGGGTTGTCCTTGATGAGGTCCCCAAGAATACCGAATCTGGAAATCATTGCAGAAAAGATCACACCCCCTGGTTTCAGGCAAGCGTAAGCGGACCGCAGAGCTGCTGTTCGGTCGATTTCAAGTAATAGGTGATACAGAGGCCTCATGAGGAGAACAGCTTCAAACTCGCCGCGCGGAATCCCATCCAGTTGGCGCGCATCGCCAGTGCGGAAATCAATTTGATCAGAGAGACCAAGCTCTTCCGCTTTCGCTTTGCATCGGGTGACGTACTCGTCGGCGAGGTCAATAGCCGTGATCTGATAGCCTCGTTTTGCCAGAGGAAAAGTGTAATATCCCGTGCCGAAACCAATTTCGAGGAGCCTGCCGCGAGGTGGGAGATATAGGTTTAGATAGCGCCAGGTGATATCTGCTTCGAGTTGGTGGCGTTCCAATCTGTTTGCCTCTGCATCCCAGGCTGCGTTGTAAAACTCGCGTATGTCGGTCAGATCGTCCATCATGTCAGAGGATTGCTCTATCTACCTGTGGCACTTTCCCTTACCTTGGTTCGTTGGGATATAAATTCATTACATATTGGTCATACCCATTGAATAGCAGGGTCGGGCGTATTTCGGGGTTCGAAGCATTGGTGGTGATAAATCGTTCCTGGGCTTGAGACCACCGGGGATGGGCGACCTTGGGATTGACATTGGCAAAGAAACCGTATTCTCTTGGAACGAGCGTATTCCAGAAGGTTCTCGGTTGCTCGCGGACAAACTCAATGCTCACGAGCGATTTGATGCTCTTAAAGCCGTATTTCCAGGGCACGACCAGACGGATGGGTGCCCCGTGCTGGTTGGGCATTTCGTGACCGTAAATCCCCGTGGCTATAAAAGCGAGTTCGTTTGTCGCTTCTTCCATTGTCAGCCCTTCGACATAGGGCCAGGGATAGTGGGGGGCGTTGAGCTGGCCAGGAGCCTGATTCGGATCCAGAAAGGTTGTCATCTTGACGAATTTTGCCGTAGAAAGCGGTTGTACCAGGTCTATGAGGGCTTTCATCGGAAAACCGGTCCACGGTATCGCCATAGACCACGCCTCTACACACCGCAAGCGGTAAAGCCGTTCTTCCAGCGGAATAGCGCGGACCAGATCGCCAAAGTCATATGTCTTTGCCTGAGGGACCTCTCCCTTGATTTCCACTTTCCAGGGATCTGTCATGAAGTTTTCTGATAGCGGCTTTACCTGAGTCTTGCCGGTGCTGAATTCATAAAAATTATTGTACGATCCGGCAATTGACTCCTCGGTTAAAGGCCGGTCCAGTTCCTTGAATTCATCATTGAGTCTGGCGGGGTAAAGCGGCTGCGGTGGCTGTGGTGGTTGAGGTGGATCTGGCGGTTGCTGCGGTGGTTGTGGCGGTTGTTGTGGATCCTGAGGTTGCTGAGGTTGTGGCGGTTGCTGCGGTTGCTGTGGTTGTTGTGGCTCCTCAGTCGGCGTAGTAGGTGCTCTTTCTGCAGGGGTAAAAATCTTCTCATGTCCGCAGCCCGCTAACGCCCCCAGGGCACCTCCTGCGGCTACCATAAACTTTCGCCGGTTCATATAAACATCTTCTGGCGTTGCTTCTCTTTCAGGTATTTCCCAACCTCGTTTTGGCATATCAACCTCCTTGATCAGGTCCCGGCTTATCTTTTAAATGCTATTCCAAACAAAAATGTATTTCCCGCAGAGGTGTTGCATCCCGCTGCGATGCGAATCATTTCCACACTCAGTTCCATCCAGTTTGTTAAACGGTAAATCACTCCAGGGGAGAGTTTTAAGACACTCTGATCACCGATCAATTCAACCTCTTCAACCGGGTTGCACGTTCCGAAGGTACGGATACCCGAAAGATACCCTTTGAACAGGAATCGGTCCACTGTAATCCCAACCTCCAGAGCATAAAACCCTTCATTACTAAAATCTCCTCCACGGATCCGGTAACCCGCCTCTCCAGTCACATAAATCGGAGCGGGGTACAGAGACTGACCCAGTAGTATCCGAACATCTGCATCTACCTTTTTGGAACTCAGGGGAACCAGCGTGCTGGGGTCTTCTTCGTACCACAGCGGAATTTTGCCTCCCACAGCAATTGATGCGACCACGGGCTTGTTGACCAAAAGCCACCGCAAACGCATTTCCATGTCGCCAAAACCCCATCGGCGCTCCAGTGTTGTTCCCGTAATAACTTCATTGAGATCCCTCCATGTGCGGGTATCCTTTAGCTGTTTGTAGGGGACGGACGACACAAGTGTGAGCCGATCCAGCAAGCCGTATTCCAGGTAGGTCGAATAATTGAGATCTCTCAGTTCCCCCATATTTGCCTTCTGAATCTGCTTGCCGTTGGCATCAATATCTATGGTCGAGTTCAAATAGCTGGCCCCGACCTTAAAATAATAGCCACCCTTATTCTGGGTCCACGCGCCGGCAAAGGCCGTGGATGTCAGACCTAAATAGGTCGCGCAAATAACAATAAAAAATAGTCTTCGCATTGGCTTATCCATATTCTATGAGGTTTTATTGATAGTGTCGGTCAGCATTATAAAGCCTATAATCAATTTAAGTTCCCCTTCCCTCATTCCTCTTCAATGACGGCCGTATGGGTAGTCATCGTCGCACTGGGCGAGAGTCGTGGCCTCAGGCCGCTGGCAGTCGTCAGCCCCCGGAGCCTTACTTGCTGGCAAGGGGTGTATGGAAAAGGTCGTTCCTCAGACGCGGAGGTCTGTTTGACGCCATCGTGGAAGTTGTCCGGGTCGGTGAAGAAGTACATGCCCTGGTAATTCTCGGGCGTATTGGAATCATCTACGAATAGTCCGTCGATAACGACTTCTTCGGGCATAGAGCAGGGATATCCGAAATCGTGCGTGCCGTCGTTGGATACATTGATCATGTGAGGCTGACAGATGTCTCCACAGGCCGGAATCCATCGGCAGTTGCGGATCTTGAGCGCTCCCTCCCAGGTGCTGCCATAGTCGCGCCGAAAGGAGACCAGGCTGCTGCCGTACAACGTAGAATCCTCAAGTGTTAGCTGGCCTCGGCCGATCGCGTTCAGCCCCATATGGCCCAGAGCGCAGCGACGGATAACGTAGGTGCCGGAAACGCCCATGTGCGTGTCCATCCTGGAGAGATGGCAATCCTCGAGCAGGATGTCCTTGCAGAAGTTGGATCCGATCACACCCCAGCGCGTGCGGTCGGTGATGTGGTTCATCCGACATCCAATCATTGTGAATCCCACGACGTTGTTCGCATTGTAGTCGTAGGTGCCCATGCTGACCGGCTTACCCGCCGCGCCGATGGTTGAGTAGATTTTGTGCCCGGTGGCGAAGCAGTTGCGCAGCGTGATGTGGGCACACTGTTGCACGCTGATGAATCCGGAATAGGGACAGCCCACGGCTGTCTCGCCGACGACATAGTGGGTCAGATCCGCGACTTCTGTATTCGAGCGGGAGATCACAATATTCCGATTCCAGTAGTTGTAACCGTTCGGGTGGTGCTCGCGGTTGGCAAATGTGGTAAAGACGCCGCCGCGCAGGTATAGCGTCTGCTCGTCAATTGGCCGCGCATCCACCCGGGTGATCAGATCGTATTCCCAATCGATGTCCGCTTCCACCGAGCCGTCTCGACGCAGGATGAAGCAGTCGTGCTGGGGTGCGCCGTCGTTCTGGTTGAGCCCCCGCCGGATATACAGCCTCTTGTGCGCGTTTTCCACGAGAACGTGACAGTCGCGCTTCGGCCGCGCATCCACCTGTTTCTGGTCTCTCGTGAGCCGATCAATCTGCAGTTCCTCTGGTTCCAACAGCGAGCGTACTTCAAAGAGATGCGCTTTGTGGTCTTCAACCTGTGTGTCGTCGATCGTGAAACGGGAGGTGTTCCAGTCGGTATCGGTCGCGATCTCGGCGGTCAGCGCCTGGCCGCCGAGATGGTACGTCGCGCCAGGCTTTGTCCTGACACTCAGGCCGTGCGCGTTGGCGTAGGCGTGTGCCTCGCAGATCGCCGGCATGTCATCCGTGACGCCGTCGCCCTTTGCACCGAAAGCCTCGTAGTCTATCAGGCCTTCTTTAAAATCCATGGATGTCTCCTTTTATTTATGTGACGCGATCTGCTCAATCATTTTGGGGCCAAAGCCTTTCACAATAGATAGCTTACCGTTTTCTGCAGCCGACTTCAATTCCGCCAAATCAACGACGCCAAGTTCGTCGAATACGCGTCTCGCCAATTTCGTGCCCAACCCGCGAATTTCCGTAAGTTCGAGAATAGTTATGGGAACGTGATCTGGCTGTAGCGCAGTGACTGGACGACCTTCTACGATCTCCCGGATTGTCTGAACCACCTCGGTATCAGGCTCACCGAGCAATGCCTTAATGCTTGAATAATCCAGCTTGGGAAGCGCGTCAATTCGTTGGCCGCGCAGTGACTGGACCTCCATGGCAGTGCCCAGATATTGCCCCGGGTCTCGTTCACAGATTTCGCGGTAGTAAGCAACCTGCTTGAGGATTTTTGCGATCGTGTAGTTTGATGGCATACTCTAATGCTCCTTATCGTAGCCAGGTCCACGCGGCTCGAGTTGCTGGATAGACTATCTCTTCTCCCCAACTCACTTTTTTCACTTCTGGATCTTCAATCGTGCGACGAACACTCCGGGCATATCGAGACAGTTCATTGTCCGGATAGGCCGTGCCCGCTCGGCCCGTTGGAGAAAAGCCAAGCTGCTGTAACTGCTCCATATAAATCATCTCTATGCGGTCAACCAGGTCTCGTTTGCCATTCACCTTCTCGAATCCCTCCTCAAGTAGGGGAGAAACTTTGTCGGCAATAGTGCCCAACTTCCTGAATTCTGTCCACAACCATTTGTGGTAGGGCGCATAGCACTGACTCATCAGAAAACCAACTTTCATTGCGTACTCGGCGAATCTGGTCCAATAGCACCCTGCACTCACATGATCTCCTCGGGCCTCCGCCCTAAAGAGTTGCTTTCGTCCCCACTCATAGCACCAGGAAAGGCAAGCTCCCAGTCGTTGCTTCCATACATCATCCGGGTATTTGGAGAATGCTCGAAAGCGAGCACTGACAATGCCCGGCCCATCGTGATAAAGTCTATTCGGGGTCAATTCAAACAGATACGGCTCTGGTATTCGCAACCAGTCCACGGGTGACTGAGGCGGCTCTGAGAATCCGACCATAGATTTTATATAGCTACTGATTTCCATTACAATACAGGTCCTGGCCCTCGGCTTTTGCCAGTGAAATCCGTCATACTCATGGGGAAGGGTATCCAGTATTTTTTGGAGACGCTCACCGTAATCATCGAAATCGTCTTTGGCAAGCCACACCATGAATTCCGGTCCCCAGCCATGATCACGAGACACATCATCGTCGTTTTTGTGCGCTTGAGAGCCTAAACCAACACCTACTGCCAGTCCCGGGACACATTCAGGCAATTGTTGCTCAATAGCTGGTAGCCCAATTTTCAGAAAGAACTGCTCTGATAGTTCAAATCCTTTCATATTGTTCTTTCCCTTTTTTGAATGCTATCTTGGGCCTTTGTATTTGCGACCGCGATCGGCTACACGGCGTTCTCTGACCAGAGCCATGATTGGGACACCATAACCACAACTCGTTTGCGTTTTTTCGATATTCACTTCGATCACTTGCCGAGGCTTGTTCAATTCTTGAGCGGGCGTTTCGAGCACCTGGCGTACGAGAGGTGAATCGTCAAGTTCGACGATCCGCGCATGTCCATAGAGTCGGACAATGCCCGCGTCACCATCCTCGAAGGAACACACCATGATCGTGATGGGTCCTCCAGAGATCGCATGACGCGCTGTCTCGTTCCCACTACCGGGATAGTCGAGGTAAGCAACGCGATTTGGCGTGAGAATATGCAAGGGCGTTCCTCCCTTTGGGGACAAATTTACAGCACCTGTCCCATCGGGTCCATTTTCCAAATTTGGATCGGCTGTCGCCACAAAGAATAGGGAAGCGTTCCTGATAAGCGCGGCCTGCTCAGCCGTTATAGAAGTGTAGTACGTTGCCATTTCGCTTATGTCTCCTTTTAGCGACGGTATTCGGCTAACTCGGTTTTGACCTTGTGGAAAAGATCGGGCTGAATCTCTGGGTAGGTCAGTTTTCCCGGAAGATTATCATCGAGAGAGATTTCCGATATTTCAGAATTGGGCATTTTCTTCAGTTTTTCTACGTGAGCGTGAAATAGGAGGCCATAAGAGGTCCGTTCCTCGTGTTCTACCGAATATGCACAGAGTCTCTTCAGTTCAAAAACTTCTGCGCCAGTCTCCTCCTGTAGTTCTCTTGCCGCAGCCTCCATCGGCTTCTCCCCAGACTCTATGTGTCCGCCGGGAATTTCCCATGTATCTCTGTCTTTGTGTTTGCAGAAGATCCATTTGCCTTTGGTCTCAGCAACAATAACTACGTATGTAAGATCGCGATCTGTGATAGTTCCCGCTTCGGGAAATGAAACGACCACTCAGTTCCTCCAAGGCTTAACATTGAGAGGTAGTGTCCGTCCTGCCCTGTGTGCTACAATGGCCTCATCGGCCAACCGCTCCAGTAAATCCTCGGACTCAGGGCGACTAAATAACTCAGCCCATCGCTGATCCGACTCAAGTTCGGCCAGCAGAAAACGCGCAAATTGATCCTGTTTCTCTTGTGGGAGTTTGATGGTTCTCTCAAAAGCCTTTTGAAGAAGTGGGGTCATTTGTTTTTTTCCTTCCTATGAAAACTACCACTTTATATTCAATCTCGATATCTACTTCGCTACCTGGTTTGCGCCCGTTGAGCGTCCAATAAAATGACAGAAGCTCCTGGGCTTCCTCTATGGAGTCAAACTTAAAATTGGTCTCCAAAATATGACTCTCAAAACCTCTTTTATGCCACCAGGATGAATCACTGGAAATATCGCGCTCAAAAAGACCGCAGAATTCGTCATCTCCTGCATTATCTACAATGCAGATCGGACCTTGAGGCTTGATTACTCTGATCAATTCCTCTAATCCCTCTTTTCCATATCCTATAGCAGGGAAAAAATACGCCCATGTAGCATAGGCTCCCTCAAAAGAGTTCGATCGGAAAGGAAGCTCCTGTGCAATACCTCTGACCCAGGGAAGGGATTGATTTCGATCAATCATATTATTGGACGGCTCATAGGGTATAACCCTTCTATTATTTCTGGTTAGCGAAGCTGCCGTATATCCATTTCCCGCTCCAATGTCAATCGCCAGGCCAGAAGGCAAGATTTTATCGAGGTAATCAATGACGACGCCATCTTTATCCATACATCGCCGTTCAATCTCAAATAGATGGCGATTTTCCGATCCATAGAATGGTATAATTTTGCTTTTATTCATTTAAAGTTTCAATTGACATGCTCACACGTCATGGATGATCCACACATTGGGTTCTTCGTGATAGCCAAAGTTGTTTTCTCGGTCAATTGAGACGAGTGCCAATGCCCCTGGAACGACGTATTCTCCCGATGTTGGGAAGGACATGTCCGCCCATTTCTCCCAATCATTGACTGTACCTCGGACAGACATTGATTTCGGTGCCGCCCGTGCAATCCGACCTCCAATTTTCCAATGTACTCGGATCCATGGATCAAAGGGCTGCCCATCCTCTCGTTGCCACGCTATATAGTCCTCAATTGCCGTGAGCGGATATCTATCCTTAAACGTTGGTCTCACCGGCGCGATAAGGAATGAGAATCCATGGCAGTCGGCAATGTGCTTCAGGGCCAGCAAAATTTCTCGGCTGTACCCTTGTCCCTGGCAATCCGGTCTGATATCGACTCCCAACGCGCAGAGGGTTGTAGGATTCTGTGTTCCTTCTCTCAAGCCCAATTCCAGTGCTGATGTCCAGCCTTCAGGTAAATCTTCATCATGGCCGGTCCACGGGATGGGGATTGCGATACTATAGGCAGCCAGTCGATCCTCAGGTTCGCAATAATATAGTTGAAACTGGGGAAACTTTGTGAGCAACTGAGCTGTTATCTCCTTGGGCCCCTCGGCATGAAAGATGAACTCGGGCCAGTTCGTACGGGAATCCCATGTCTGCTCTCGCAGATCGGGGTGCTCGGTATGCGAATACACTGTCAACTTTTTCACAGTATTTTTGTAATTCCTTCTAATTGATTCTACGCCGAGAGGGTCTATTGATAGCGTCAGCCAGCAATTGAAATCCCCCATCACGTTTATAGGTGCTTAGCCAATTCCCGCTTACAAATTCAAAATCGCCGGTCTCTGTATCGAGCGCACCAATACAACCTTCGTTAATAACCTGTAATTTTGGATCTCTGGGATTGCTCACCACGCTGGCGACCTGAATGCACTCCGTTTCATACACTTTTCTCGGGGCGACTGGATGGTGAAAGTGTCCAAATACATGGTAGCGAGGTTTCGATATTCTCAGATATTCGAGCAAATCCTGAGGCCCTTCGGCGATGTTATCAGCATCGGCACCAACTCCAAGTCCTCCTTCGTGTGAAACGAGAATATCTATACTCCTTGTGTGGCTGCGTCTAAGAGCCTCCGGGTCTCCTCCTTCACAAAAGCCAATTACTTCTTTTCCAACCTCAAGTGTGAAGCCGTCCGGTACGCACTTGAAGAGACCATGCGGGTCAAGTGGAATAGGTACAGAAGATTTTGTCTCTACAGAATTTCGAATAGCAGAAAATTCGTCGTGATTGCCTGCTACAACAAGGATCGAAGATGTCAATTGCGCCCGTGTATCACGTGCTAATTGAGCATCTGTCCCTTCTGCCAGGATGAGGCTGCACAAATCGTACACAGCCGGATCCCACTGTGAAAACCTGTCGTAGGGAATCTCACCACTCTGCGGTAGTGGCATAACCCCCAGATCGCCAACCTGAACGACAAGGTCAAACCTCTTTTTTCGCATTGATTGCCAGATCAGAAGAATGGCAAGGGCATGGCATGCGCGGCCATGTATATCACCTATGAAACCTATAATCAATTTAAGTCCCTTCTACCAAATAGTCCCTTCCGTAGAATGGTATAATTTTGTTTTTATTTATCAACGTTCAGTAGATAGTAGATCATCCCTAATGTTTGCGCAAATCTCATTCATTTGATCTTCACTTACTCTTTCTTCTGGAGGGACTCCCAAATAGCCAAATACTTGAACGCTGAGCCGGCTGGCTGGTAGGTTAGCCATTCGTGGCACAATATGGAAATGAACATGCGGGTGATCCTCGTGTTCGGCAAATTGAATCACGTATGTTTTCACGCATCCGATTACACTCTTAAGGGACGAGGAAACACGGCGAATCAGTGGGCCTAATTCAGCGGCTTCTTGCTCAGTAAGCTCATCAAGAGATTCGATGTGCCGTTTCAGAACCAACACCAACCATCCAGGCAAGGCAGTGTTATATGCATGCGCCACGTCCCAGTATTCGGTCTGGTAAATGCAGTCCCAAAGTGGTGCCTTACCCAGTCTTCTTTGCGCTGTTAATTCGCACGTTTTGCACACGCCACTACCGTTCATATCCGGGCTCTTATTGCATCTTGTTCGCTGTGTCCGACTAAATGATCAGACCTATATATCACCACCAAATACTGCAAGTCAAGGTTCTACCTTAAGGGCGGCAATCACAGTATCCAACTTTTGTCCAACGCGGGGACTGCCCCCTGTTTGGTTATAGACCACAACGCCAGTCGCATCGATAATGATGTGACGAGGATATACTCTCCCAAGAATTTCTCTCAATCTATCAGAACAAAGCGTGATTTGATAGTCGAATTTATGATTCTTAAAAAACTCTTTTAATTCAGCAGGCGTATTGTCCGCAACTGCCAGAAAGATTACCCTATCAGAAGCATATTTCTCAACCAACTCATTGAGGCCTGGCATCTCCTCAATGCAAGGCGAACACCGAATATGCCACCAATTGAGTACTACAATATTTCCTCGGAGATTGCCGAGATTGAGGATATTTCCATCAAGAGTTTCGATACTTAAATCTGGCACGGGGAGACCCGTATTGATATTCACAATTGACTTTGTTTGAGTCAGTTCCAATTTGTGTCCATCTGAAGATATTTTGGCGATCTCATATGCTGTTGAGCCCAATCGAAAAGGCTGACTGATGGCGTAGGATTCAGCTCCCCGAAATATGCCAAGCGAATCTACTAAGCCTTCCATTTGGAACTGTCCATCTCCATCCTGGTCAATCAATATTAGGCCTCTGCTCGTTCTCTGGAAGGAAAACTTGTTCTCAGGTGTAAGCGCGATTTTAAATTTTTTTCCGCCAACAGTGATAGCACCAAGCCGAAAATCCAGCCGTCGATACATCAACATTTTTTGGATCGGATAGTACCGGAAGGCGAGCAGCATCCTCGGCACCAACCCTTCATCTCTGGGAATTTTGAGTGTTCCCGTATAATACTTATGTCCTCTGGATTGATGCCGTTCAAATGAAATCTCGGATGCTGTCTTAGCCTGATTATCGACCATATAGAACGATAATCTTTCTGCATTTGCTTTGCCCCAAACCAGTATTAATGAATCGGTCTCGCTAAGTTCAATATTAGCTTTCATAGGATCGGTAAGCTCAGGTATGTAAGGTATCTTTTTTGCAAGCTCCCTTACACCTATGCCGCTATATGAATAAGTTGACGATAATAAAGCACTACAGGTGTCCATCCTGGCAAAAGCAAGCTCCGCGGTTATCGTTCTTCCTTGAACCTGGACAGTAGCGAATGCAATTAAGAATACGTATAGGACTGAATATGGACGCATTGAGATTTCTCCTTATCTGGAGTTCCTCAAATAATAACTCAGAGTTTGTGTGTAGCAATCTCGTACATTTCGGCTGTGCAGGTCTTGAGGACTTTCAGGAGTTCGGGATATGGTTCGCCGTAGCCGGTGAGCAATCCAGAATGCTGGCGGTCCTGTTTTTGGGCGACGAGGTTGGAGGCGTCGATCAGGCCGCAATAGTGCCAGCCAATAAATTCCGGGCGCGCAAAGGCGTTCCGAAAGAACTCATCGGTCCATTCGGCTCGCTGTTCGATGTTGTCTGCCACGGGACCGTAGGGGCGCGGCATGGTATCTGTGATCATCGTGAATGCAGAATCGCCATTGATCAGCGGTTTGTCGGCAGTCCTGTACCAGCGATCTAATCCGGGTTTTTGCACCTCGTATCGGGCATACATCTGATAGAATACAATGTCGGTAAATTGGCTTGTAATGGGCAATAGGGTATCCAGCGCGTCTGTGTTGGCATTGATTTTGTCGCCGACGAACAGGTGATTTGGATCGTATCGGCGGATCGCATCTCGCGTTGTCTGGTAGTATTTTGCGACGACTTTTTGGAGGAATTCAATATTGTCGCGGGTTTCGTTGCCATTGGAAAGATCGGTGTGTGGCCGCCAGTTCTCGGCTGTTTGGAGCGCGTCAAATGAATCAAATTGCGTGCTATAAGTTGTGTTGAAATCGCTGATTTGCCCGCGATAGATATCGCGCATAGTCTGAACATAAGCCTTTTTGCCTGGTGCATTGGCACCAAAATTGCGCAATCGTCTCGGCCAGCCTATTCGAGCTTCCCGGCGTGCGCCGCCAATTACGTCGGGGCGTTCCCTGCAATCTTCTTCTGTAAATAACGGGCAGTCGGTCATGGCATAACCGAGCAGGAAGGGATCATCTTTTGCAGGCGCAGCAAACTCCTTTGCCATCTGATCGCAGTGTGAGGCAAATGTTTCTGAAAAGACATCCAAAAAATTGCTGTCGGGTATTTCTGCCTGCCAATGTGGGATATCGACAAAGTGAATCGACTGCATATAGGGGATAGATGGCTGCGGGCGATTGACGGCTGACAACTCTGTGTGTACGCCTACTGTATTGAAGCCGTATTGACGACAGGTTTGCAGGAACCAGGTTTTGAGGGCAGGTGTGAATTCGCGGCTGTCCAGATTGTCTATACCCAATCGCTTTTTCCAGGCTTCGCGATTGTAGTCCTGTTTCCACAGATGGGGATGCAGGTGGTTTATTCCGAAGCTCAGAAACGCATTCCCCTCGGGTGTTACGAGCCACCACCTTTCGTCTTTTTCTACGCGAAAAAAGCCAGTTGCTGCAAATTTCTTGCCCGTCCAGCCGCCGTATTGATCGCGTTCGGCGGTGTCCCGGTGCGATTTATGTTTTTGCATTTGGACCTTTGAATAGTTATCAGAGTATTTTACTCGGCGGGTATAACGTCTCGCGTGACTTCCTGAACTTTACCGGGGTGGGTTTGTCCTCTTACCCACATGATGGGCTGGCCTTTGCCGGCGTTTTCCGGATTCATCCATTCTGCTTGCGCACTTAAGTAATGTGATACATAGCTGCGTCTAAATCGCTGGCTGTGGTTATTTGTACTTTTGTGCAGCAGATGGGAGTGAAACCAGATGACCGCTCCGGGGGGCGCTTCCACGGGAATGCCGTCCTCATCGCGGGCATTGCGCGCGAGTTTGAATTCATTTTGCTGAGATCCTTCGATATCGTCGTGTTCAGAGATTGCCTGTTTGTGACTGCCGGGGATTACGTAGAGGCAGCCGTTTTCGCGATCGGCGGGGTCTATTGCCGTCCATGTGCCGATAGTGGTCGCTGTTTTGAACCGCCTGCCAAAGTAAAATTTGTCCTGATGCCAGGGGAATCCCAATCCGATTTTTGGGGCTTTCCAGATGAAGAGGTTGTTGATGCCCAGAATATCTGGGCCGAGAATATCGGCAACCGGGTCTGTCAGGCGTGGGTCGCGCACGCGGGCGAGGAATTCCGGAATGTAGCAACTGGGATGGTGGATTTTGTGCATGGCGTAGATGCCCGATTGCTTGTGTTTGCCGTCCCGGACGAGGGCATTGCGGTCGATGTGAGCCATTGGCATTTTTCGTTTTCCCGAGACAATGTCTTCGGCGACCTGCCGCAGGTCGTCGTTTTCTTTATGTGAAAAGACGTTTTCCCGCACAAAATATCCATTGCGCTCCCAGTGCTGAATTTCGTCGGGTGTCATGCGATTGGCATTTGTTTTTAATGGTGTTGCTGGGTTTCCCATATATGACCTCCTGAGTATTTTTGAGGTGGGAGGTTGAAGGCCCCTTGTCCTTTATACCTTAAGTTCTATGCCATGTGGTTCAATCGTCTCTAATTCTTGAGCTTCAGATTGGATCGTTTGATACAGATCCCAGCGAAGTTGGAAATTCATCCAAAACGCGGGTGACACATCGAAATATTTTGCCAGACGCAGGGCTGTGCTCGGCGTCATACCGCGGTGACCATTCACCAATTCGTTGATCCGCTGATAAGGAACATGAATGGCGTCGGCCAATTCGCGTTGCGTTAAACCCAAAGGATTTAGAAATTCCTCCAGTAGCATCTCACCCGGATGAGTTGGAACACGATTTGTTGGAATACGTACCATGGTCGATACCTTATCGCATCATAACACGGGACCCATGCTATGTCAATATGTCAAGTGGTGGAAGCCTCACGCACGCCGATCCAGATTTGATTGCCATCGGGATCACGAACTCGAAATTCTGTCATGCCGTAAAAAGTTACACGGATAGGATCAGGTTCGAAACCAGCGGCGATCACACGGTCTCTCAATGTTTCAATATCAGAGGTGTAGTAGTAAACGACGGTTGAGGCGTTCGATTCCGTGCGAATCGAACGATCTATCATCACCTGGTATCCGTGTTCACCTTCCAGCAGGGCGTGGCCCCACTCGTCTTTACGCTGGATGATCTGAAGACCCAGGCCTTGTGAGTAGAAGGTTATGGCTTGATCCAAATCGGTTATTGGAACCATTGCGGTGATGCGATGTATGCTCACTGTTTTGTCTCCCTAATGATCAAACGGTAAAATCTGTGAGCTGACGCGTTTTATTGAAGTGCCGGATCTGTAAGTGCTGGCAGTTTTTTCATCTGAACATGTGTAGAATCCTCATCGACGATTGAAAATCCCAGTCTCTGGTAGAAGGCGATGCCACGGGTGTTGATCTTTAATACTTGCAGGTTCACAGTTTTTCCCGCAGCGTTGGTATCGGCGAGAATGCGTGTCATGCACGATGATCCGATTCCTCTACCCTGATACTCAGGATGGATAAAGAGCTGATGGATCTTGAGAGAATCGGAGGTACAAGATGTGGAGAAGAATCCAACATCGTTTTCTTGAAATTGGATAATGCGAACATCCTGCGAATCAAACCGCTTATTGTGTAATTCCCTCTGATGTGTATCGTCCCAGCCCCAGACCTGCTCCATATATTCTCGGAATGCGGCCTTTTTTACGGCAAAGACAAAGTCGCTGTCAACTGCATCCGCCTTCCGAATTCTCAACTCTTTCACGGAGAGACCCTTTGTTGCCCTATTTGTTCAAGCATCTTCAAGTAGGGGGATATATACAGGCATCCAGAATACTCAACACTTCATTAAGCACAGCCTGAGGTGCTTTAGATACACGCTTTACCTTCCGGCTGTTGTAATCAATTGATTTAATCTGCTCTACCATGATATACCCACTAATGGCCTGTCCTTTGGGGATCGCAACATGAAGGGGAATATCTCTAAAGGTGTTGGTGATTGGGCACACCATAGCAAGTCCTGTATGCCTGTTAAACAGTGTATTACTGATTACCAAAGCGGGACGACGGCCTCTTTGCTCATGTCCGGCCTGTGGATCAAAAGTCAAAATGACGAAGTCACCTTTTTGGGGAATATATTCTGGCATTTACCACACTTCTTTCCCTATAGGCTTTCCCCAGTCCAACTCTTCGACTTGATAATTTTGGGGCATTTTGGAAACCAGTTCACGCAAATCGTATTTTCCCCGCACTTTTGTCACAGGTTCAACAATGATTTGTCCCTTTTTAACAGAAATATTGACTTGATCTCCAACATTGATATGGGCTTCCTCCAGAATAGCTTTAGAAAATCGGAGTCCCTGACTATTGCCCCATTTTTGAACTTTAGTCACCATCGTTTATCTCCTTGAAATCAGCAGTTCCAGATGTATATCCGAAGTATATCCAAATTGCAGTCAACTTGCAAGGGATTTTATAGCAAACGGCACATCACCTTATTCAGTCTCGATTGGTTTCACCATTTCGAGGTACCAAGGTGTAAACCCACAGTCTCGATAAAATGCAAGGATATCATCGAAACGCTTTGCTGCCGAGTAGAGCCGCATATGACTGAATCCAGCGGCTTTTGCTTTTGATTGGACAGTTTTGACCAACTGCCAGCCTGTTCCACTGTGGCGGGATTCGGGACGCACATATAGTTCAATGATTTCGAGAATACGGCTACCTTCGGGGAATACACATTCGCCTCGATATGGCCGTTCCTCACTGTAGATGAACCCAACAGGCTCACAGCCATCTATCGCCAAAAAGAGCCAATCCAGATTGCGGTCATTCCACACTTCTGCCGAATCGGGTCCATAGCCCCATATTGCGCCTTCGGATGTCAGGTCTTCCTGCATCGAAAGGACGGCGGCTATATCCGCCTTTTTTGCCTCACGGATTGTAATAGTCATTTTGTATTCTAACCGAACCGCTCCTCTAACCATGTAACGGCAAAATCGGTCAGATCCTTAGCGTCGAACAAATAAGAGTCTGCGGCTCCAACCCGTCTCGTTGCATAGCTTGCCTGGGTCATATATTCCTCTACAATGGAAAGAAAATAGTCGCCATTGGGGGGCCCCCAATCGACGATGCCACCAGAAGTGTCAAATTGCTCAAATTCTATCCATTCGCACTTGCCATCACGCAAGATGGGCCACCGATAGCGCTCAGTTTTCTTGTTGGGCACGTCAGCAATATGCTCTGCGTAATGTAGAATCGTCAGGCTATCAAAGAGTGGTCCAAGCAGTAGTATTCGCCCCCTGACTTTGCACAATTTTGCGAGAGGGGAGCCTGCACCATAACCAAATTGGAGGGGATGATCCGATGTGATCCACTCCGCTTTTGCGCCAATAGCCGCCATTCTTGCTTCGGGATGGTTGCTGCAATACGCGCCGGGCCATGTTCGGAGGTGCTCGGTGAGGATGCTCCACTTGCGGAAGGCGCGTGTCCGTTTGGGATCAAACGGTGGGCATTCTGCCAGGTACGCTTTTTGCCAGTCCTCTGGCCAATATTCAATTTCGTTTAGAGGCTCCTCGCATTTTATGTACATCATCAAGGTGCCCGCAGGTCCAATCACATCCAAAATTGCCTGGATCACCATATCAGGTCCGCCAACGATCCAGCCGACTGCCTTGACAGACGCGTGCAGCATCAGGGTATCGCCCGGGACAAGCCCCAGTTTTGATAAGTCAGATACCAACCTGCTTCGCGTAATTACTGGCAAATCTGTTTTCGCCATAATGATTTACTCCTTTGTCTTTGAGAGTCAGGGTTGAGTCTTGCTCTTTATTTGAAGGGTCGATCTGGAAGATGAGCGCGGACATCTTCCCAGGTGTCATAGCCCCGCAAGACAGCAACTACCTCTGGTAGGGGATCAACCCATATCTCCTGGAAATTTCCTTCTCCCTCAATGGCTATAGGCCACGCCAATTTCTCATGAGGCGGATCGAATTGAGCATCTACGCCACTTCTGTTGCCCCTTGGATCGATTCTATACCACCCAAATTGGGGTAGTAGAACGGCATTCAAACCGTGTAGTGTAAAGGGAGGCGTCTTGCCATTTCGCGTGAGCCGTTGGTAACAAAGACCTGTGGGTATGTGGTTTGCTCTTAAGAGCGCAGCAAGCAGATGGCTTTTGGCAAAACACCAGCCTGTCTTGTGATGCAATACCTCGGATGCAGCACAGGTCGTCGGATTCATTTTGAAGTCGCCGCTGTGCTTAATTTTGTCACGCACCCACTCAAAGCAGCGCTTTGCGATTATCGTTTGATCTGAGATTCCTTCTGCTAAAGTACTCGCGAGACGTTGCACCTCAGGGTGGTCATAATTTATTATGTCTGTGGAACGGAGATATTCATTCATATCAAGTTATTCCCCGGTTTCAGTGTCGCCAAGAGGATGAAGATCAATCGGTGTGAGAATTCCGTAAAATCCGTATTTGATACCTGAGCGGTCTCCTTTTCCGGGCGGAAAGTATTCTTCTATAAGTGCCAATAATCGACGACCAAATTCTGATGCCTGTTCTTCAGATAGCCGCGCGCGGTTGTGATTGACGGATGTCTGGAATGTCGAACCGTACAGGCCCTCGGCAACTTCGCGAAATGCTTGATTGAACTGGCTGACAACCTCAATTGGCATGGCCTCTGTAATCTGGTTGTTTGCCAGGAGGTCCTCTCGAACGCGAATCTTACCCGCTGCTGGCGAACAACGCCATTCATGGGGACCAGTTTCATCTTTCTCCAATTGTACGACACCTGTTTCTGCCAGCTTTTTCAAGTGGTATAGCACCCGGACATCAGTAATTTCCAATGTCTGCGAAATTTCTGCAACCGACTTTCCGTCGCCAAGGGTTTCGAGGATGTGCCAACGAAGTGGATCGGCAAGTATGTTCGCACGGTCATCTTCAATAACGATTACTGTCTTCTTTAAGGCGTTGATCGGGAATGTCAATTCGCGCCACGTACTCATTTAGACTCTCCAGTCGTATAATTGAGACATCTCTCTTTGAGGTGGAGAAGTATGTCTTCTGCTTTGCCTTTCAGGTATAGATCCTCTTGATGCAGAAATTCGGGCCTATTCGGCGAGATTGCTGTAATTAGAGTCCCCTGGCCACGGCAATAACTGATCAAACCATGCTCATCTCTGCCCAGGCCTATGGCGAGGAGGATTTTTCCTTCCGTTAACCAATTCCACCCCTTTCCGTCAGGTTCGAAATATGTATGGCTTTTCAGGTGTACCCGCCTGGATCCCGCCCGTTCATGGAGTTTGTCATCATTTCCAGTGATGATGTGGCGGATTATGCCGATCTCTTCGAGATGTGCCAGTACCTTGTGGGCGGCATTCGGCTCTGCCTGAATGAATGCAGCCTGGAACTGTGCGAGTATCTGAGCCAGTCTGTGTGGTTCCTCAATCATCAGATTCGCAACTGTACCTGGGAATGGTTCATGCAGGGGGAAGTGCCGTTCCAATCCTTTCTCTCCCCGAAAGCTCGGAATACCACTTCCCGTTGAGATGCCTGCACCAGTGATCGCTATTGCAGGATTTTGAGAGAGGAGGTTGGATAATTCAGCCAGTGAAACTTTCCTCGCGTCAGCAGGATTTGCCTTTTGACTTACAGGATAGTAAATGTTCTGTTCTAAAAGGGGATTACCAGAAGCTTTGGGTTTTGGTCGAATTTGTTCAAGGTGATGATCCCAGAGGTCATCCGCGTTTCCGTAGGTTAGTACAAGATGGCTATCTGGGATCCTACGATAGGGCGTCTCGGATGTGAAATTGATCCGGAATTGATCCCGTTCTTCGGGTTTGGATTGAGACCGACGAAGTGCCTCTTTGAGTGCCAAAACCTTAGAGGACGGTCCGTTTTCTGAATGCTTTCCAGAGCAGGCGACACATAGATCGAGGAGATCAATCGAGCCAGTTTCATCTACTCTTAGTCTCCCGTAGAAACCAAATGTTCTTTCTGGGCCAGCAAAAGTCCAACCGAAGTCTGTGAAACTTCCCCAGATAGATCGGTAGCTCTGAAGTTGGGAGTGAGTGAGATCAGTTACGTGCATCGTATCTTGCATCCATATTATTGTGGATAGAGTCTGAAGCTTCCTCAATGGAAGTAGCCAGTGCCTACTATCCTCTATATTTTTAACCTTTCTTTTCTGCTAAATATAGTATTCGATGGACAAAATCGGTTTTGCCTTCTGTATAACCCTTGCCAGATGGGTCTTTCTGTAATAACTCTTCTTTGAGTTTTGCATACTCATCTCTTGCTTCTTGATTAGATCGCAAAAAGTCGCGGAAAAGGATCTGACGATCCCAAAATCCTCCACGGTCAGTATAGGCAATAGACAGATGGAACTTGACAGGGGTGCCCTTGGCAAAGAAGTGCCGTTCGGTACTGGACCGAGTAGGGTAGAAATCGTATCCTATTTGAGCAAGGGCTTTTATGAATCCATCGGCATCTTTGTGATTTTTAATCTTAACGGCAATATCAATTATCGGTTTCGATGGCAGATTCTCAATGGCTGTACTACCGATATGTTCAATCTCTATAGCTGCCGTGCTGAATATATCCCAGAGCTTACGTTTTTCGACGTTAAATTTCCGCTTCCAGGTTGGCTGATATTGAGACAATTGGATTGGCGTAGAACTATTCATTGTTTGGTCTTGATTGTGGTGTCCTGCCTCCGCTTTCTCATAGCTCAGATTTGCTTCAGGTCTTTCATTATCTGGCTCAGCTTTGGTATCCACTCGTGTCCGGGATGGCATAGCTCCAAACATCGTCTTAGCCACGCAGCTTCCTCGTAGTTGAGGTGCGGCAGAGTATTCTTAAAGTCGGCTTTATTCCGATCGATCTGTAGATTATTCGCCTTGTAGAGAAGCTGAATCTGCGGAGTGAGGTAAGGTATTCCGGATCTGGTTATCCGTCCCAGGGAGGAAATTGGTCCGGTGATCTTCGGTTCACGACGGAAAACCCACGAATCTCCGTCTGTTTCCATAAGCATTAGCTGGATTGCCCAGGGGGATTCCGGCGTACGGCGCCCCCAAATGTCGTTAATGGGTGGATTCAGGAATTCGCCTTTGGACCATGTCGTAAACTCTGGCGAACTCCTGTCGCTTAGGTCCCAATTAGAAAGGTGTTCCTGGAATATGAGTTGATCGTCTCTAAGGATCAGAACGTCCAGGTCCCCATGAGGACGTGTCTGATGACCGATAAAAAGATCAATGGCCCACCCGCCGGAAATCCACCACGGTGCGGATAGCCCAGAGAATAGCTCCTGTGCTTCCGTGGGGGAGAGCGGATCCCAAACATGAGCGGTTTCTTCCAAGAGGCTTTCTCCTTGTGTGTTACGGCAGAACTAAATTTTGCAGAAATTTTATCGCGCGTCTTGTGATTATTAAAGATTGTTCAACTTTTGATCAGAATCACGTAGGTCCTGCGGGAGGTCTCCCGAAAGCCAAGTTTCGCTGCAACTCGCAATGAGGCAAAGTTGTCCTCTCCCGTGCTCCAGATGGGAACGCGTCCTTGTTCTTGAAGCCTATTCGATACTATCGAGGCGGCGGCACTACACAGACCTCTTTTGCGCCAGGGTTCAAGAGTACCAACGCCAATCTCGCCGTGAAGATCGGTGACGCCGCTTGTGTGAGCTATGGACACCAATTGACCCGCATCAATAGCTCCCGCCACAATTCCCTCTGAGAGCATTGTCTCCATATCCTCGTAACCACTACCCTGTATTTCGATGGGTGCGGAGGCAATTAAGTTTCGGTCGTGAATGGTCAATTCGCGGACATGGTCATGGATGAACAGTTGGACCGGTCTCGTCAACGAATGATAAACGTCATCGTAGTAGCGTACTTTTACTCCGTTGGAATTCTCTATCAGATCACCAAGCGGTTTGGCGCATTGTCGATTCACACCTATACAGTCCCACCCCTCCACTAACTGAAGCAATTCCCACAGTGCTCGCGCCTCGGTCCCAAATCCCCTGGGTTCTTCTGGATCGAAGTGGCCCTGGACGATAGCTGCGCTGAAGGAGGTGGGACTTCCTGCTACAAAGGCCTTGCACAGTTTTTTTTTCAGCAGGTGTACTGCCACTACAGTCTCGGGGGTATCACCCAGAGTATTCGCGAGTTCGATGAAATCTGCTGAATCCAACTGTGCGATGTCGTATGCCATTGATATTACTCAGGTTAGTTTTTTGACCAGATCATCGAAGTCAGATGCGCTTACATCAAAGGTCTCAAGGGGCAGAGTAGGCTCATCAGTCGGACATCCCCTCCACCAGTCGTCTTCCCGATGTACGTATGCGGTTTTCAGACCTGCGTCTTTGGCGCCTTTGAGATCGTTCGCATGCGCCGCCACCATCATTACCTCATCTGGTGCGCAACCGAGGAGTTCAGCGGCCTGTTGATACGCTCGCGTGTCTGTTTTATATCGCTCAAGAAATTCGCACGATAATATACCGTCCCAATTGAGGCTATTGTATTTAGAGCAATCTACGGCAATTGCGAAACTCAATACGGTCAATATGATGACTGAATAATGACCCCGCAATTTGTGTATTGCGCCAACGGCATCTGGCCAGGTCTTCATCCTGTGCCACACCAGATTCAGGTCGTCTCTCTCCTTCGCGGAAAGATGAATGGTGTTGTGATTCTCGAGAATATTGTCAAGTACGAGCCGATGAATCGCATCGGCGTTCATCCTTGGCAACTCACCTGTTTTTACTCGCGCCAGCATCTCAAACATACCACTGCGCCAGTCCGTGGCGAACTGACGTGCGTCAAGCCTTACACCTTTTTCTGCTGACAATGCGCGGAGTTCAGCCTCAATCGTCCCTCTCCAATCAAAAACAGTACCTCCAACATCAAATGTAAGCGCTTTTACACCTGGATATTTCATTGTTGGCTCCCTACTTGAACAGTTCGAGCAAAAGGGCGGTTAGTGAGAGCCCGTCCCTGAGTTTTCTTTCCCGGATCAGTTGACTGACTTCAGCACGAGTACACCATCTCACACTCCTCACTTCATTCCTATCAAACTCCCCTTGGGACCCTGTAGCCAAACATTTCGCAATGTGGAACACCTGGTTTGAAATACCATTGGAGGGATGAAAAGTGTAGATCACTTCCATATTACTCGTATCATATCCTGTCTCTTCAATGACTTCGCGCCTGGCAGCTTCCAGTACAGATTCTCCTTTTTCAATTCCTCCTGCTGGAATCTCCCACTCGATAGTGCCGGTCGTGTATCGGTAAGATTCGATCATCAGGATTTGTCCATTATCATTTTCAACGAGTACAGCGACTGCCTCCTTCTTAAAATCTAAGAAATAATGGCGATCAATTATCCTGCCTTGGGGAAACTCCACCTTGTCGGCATAAAGGTTCATCCACGAGCTCTCGTAGATGACCTCCCGGGATAACCGGCGTGGCTTCCGCGGTCCATGGCTATCTGAAGTATTCATAGTTTATCCTTTTAGCTATCATTCTATTTCCCATTATCTGTCTCGTTGACCGCAGGCAACACATGACCAATCGCGATCCGGAACGCCTGATTGGCCACAGACGAACCGTAGTTGCCACCTGTGAAGACGATGACCAGAGACAACTCTGGGATGGCGAAGATGAACTGACCGCCGTTTCCTTCGGCCGCAAGAACGTCAACTGATCGCCCGCGGTATGGAAAATGATCGAGCCACCAGCCAAACCCGTATCGGTCGTTGCCGTAATGCCCCTTCGCCGACTCGCTGATCCAGGTTGCCGATACAATCTGTTTGTCCTGAAAACGTCCGTCATCCACATAGAGTTGGCCGATCTTGGCCATGTCGCGCGGCCTGAGTCGCAAGCCAGCATGCGTTTGGGGCAAGCCGCTTTTGGTGTACCACCATTCTGAGTGATCTATTCCGAGCGGAGCAAAGAGATATTTATCTGCGAATTTCTCCACTTGCATACCCGATGCCCGCTTAATTACGCCAGCGAGCAAGATGAAACAACCGCTGTTGTAGTTGAATCGTGAACCTGGTTCGTCCGACATCTCTCTGGAAAGCACATACTCTATAAAGTCGCTGGCGTTTTCCATCTGCGCTTCGGAATTGAGGGAACCCGGCTCAGAGTTATGTGCGCTAGATTGATCCCAGTTGAATCCGGCGGTCATCGTCAGTAGATGCTTCAGGGTAATTCGCCCTTTTTCCATCGTTAGATAGCGGGCATACTCCGGAAAAAAACGAGCCATTGGTACATCTACTGAGTCGATATATCCACGATCGATGGCGATGCCGATTAGCGTAGATGTGATGCTTTTGGAAACGGACCGTGTATCATGCAGGGTTTGCTCGCCGAACTCGACCTCGCCCCTCGCACCGTCTGTGCCAGTGTAATACGCTTCGAATACCAGCTTGCCATTTCTGACGATCAGAAAGCTGTGGATGTTCTCGTACACCTGGCTGCGTATTTGATGCGCAACCTGAACAATCGGTTCTGGCTTGATCCCCTCTGATTCAAGTGTTGATAAGGGCCAGTCATCGGGTAGGGTAGATTCTCCAGTTTCTTGTGCTATTGCGATGCTGGGAAGGCAAACGAACCATAGTAATAGGGCTAAAGCTGGCTTCAACATGTGGAATCCTGCCGAGAGGCAGCGAAAGGCAGAGCAATCAGCAAACAAGAACAGCTCCAGAACCTGTCTAATATCCCGAATGCGATCACAGCAGTCACCTTCATGCAAAAAGTTCTCCTTTCAAATTTTCGGGAACATCAAGGATCTGGTGGACCAGTTCTTGACGAGAGTGTGGCTCTTGAGCCTCCTCGCAATGGCCAGCAGGACGACTGCTGCCAGAGTCGTCCTCCAAAAGGCGAGTTGTACGCTTTCCCGTTCTTTAGCGAGTTTGGCGCGCAAGACCTCCAGCATGGGATGAGAAGCATCCATCCTCGTGACATCAACGCCTTGTCGCGCCAGCGGCAGAGTAATTCTCCCGGTGCCGCAGCCGAATTCGAGGATCGGGCCACCGTACTCATCGGCTAGATCGAAGTAGAAATCCCTGTCCACCAGATCGTCTTTGACGCTGTATGCCGCGTCGTAATGCTTTGCTCCCCCCAAACTGTAGGAATCATCAATCATTGTTTGTTGCCTATCGTACTTGACCAACCACTGTCATAGGCCGCACGAAAATTCATAGGCGGTGATGTGACTGATATATAGATAAAGGGCTGGGTACCCGAGTTGATGAACCCATGAAGGTCACCGTCCTCGAATCGAACGACGTCACCAGCGGCGAATTTTTCTGCCACCTTGTTTTCCAGAATCAAATTTCCGGAACCTTGTAAAGCTATCCAAATCTGTTCTGATGTTTTATGTCGATGTGCAGGGTTTTTACCTCCAGGTGGGACGGTGACGTGTGTAATCGTGACCCTTTTCGAAGAGGAGTTCTCGGGAAATAGCAGTTGTCGAGATTCTATTCCAGAATTACAGAATACCTGAATGTCCGACGAGCGAATCAGCTCCATTTTGAATCCTCCTCAGTAGTTTTTTTTGACTTTCAGTTTACTATCGTGCGGTGAAAACCTGCACATCTTTTAATTGTTCTCATCAAATTGTAAAGCCCACTACCATTTTGGGGCAGTGGGCGATATTTTCCAAGAATAGTTTGGGGTAATGACGTTATACCGATGTCTTCTGAATCGAACGTTCAAAAAAGCAAAGGCGTTCTTCTATTGATAAATCTTTGGTCTGCAAATAATGCACTTGCCGAATGAAGTGTATTTCCTGCATCATTTCATCATTCGGAAATTCCTTCCGAACATCTTCCCAAATCTTTTCCTGCTCTGCCTGCGTCACTTTCCTCATAGATCCTCTTATAACTCCGGCGGAGCAATAATTTCTATCTGTCCATAGCCTTTCAACGCATTGATCAAATTAATCTCGCGTCGCGTGTTCACTTTTACCAGATGTGTGAAGTTCCAACTGCAAAAATACCCAATTCCATTTTCGAATTCAATGGTTTTCTGGCGATAGTACGCATAGATATACGCTCCGCAAGCGTAAGCTGAATTTCAATCGTTGAAATATTCATCCAGAATTCCACGATATCATCTTGTTTTTCCTCAATAATTCTTCTGATACGTCTCAGGTCTGCACCACGAAAACTGCTGCTTTTTTAATTGGAGATAATAAGTCAGTGTTTCCTATAGCCCACAAGTTGAGTCAGTTTATTTCTGTTTGCTTCGAAATTCTTTTTATTATGATTCACGTATGTTGCACCAAATAATCCACACACTTCAAACCATAGTAGCTCCTCAACATCCCTTCCAAACGCCTGGCAAAAAATGGTCTTAAGTTCAGGTTTTTGGTGTAACCATCCCACGCATAGAATTTCACCGAGTGGATCATTTTTTAAACAAGCAAATTCCCAATCTATGGCAGCATATATAACACCATTTTTATGAAGAAAATTCTGTGGGTTAGGATCCCCGTGACAAAAGGTTAGAGGACGAGCATTTGGTAGCCGTTCACTCAGCCAGGAGAGCAAATATTTCACCAATGGATCATTTCTAAATGTGCGAGAGTTCTCATCTAACCAGACAAGGTTGCTACACATTGTGCGGACAGGGAGAATAGCTTCGAGACTATCGGCTTCCCTGTAATCGATAGTAGAAATATATGCAATCAACTCTGCCAGTTGCGAAACCAATTGATCGCTATAGGAAGGATCGAATGTCCACCTTAGATGCTTGCCGGGCAGACATTCCATCAGAAAACTGGGGACACCAAAAGTTTCTCCATGATCAAATCCCCAAACTTGGGGGGTGCGAAGTCTTAGATTCAATTCATGAAGTTCCTGCAAAATCAAGTATTCGCGGTGAAGATTATACAGATCATAGCTTTTTCGCCATTGGGGGATATGTTCGGGTTCGCATCTTAGGACGAAATCAATATTTCCACCATCCGTTTTTGCATAGATATAGTAATTGCGATTCTCTATGCCTCCTACAGTAGGTTGGGGCTGTTTTCTAAGGCCGTTGATTTCTTTGCCAACTGCAATAGACAAATATTCAATGAGGTTTAACCTGTTTTCCTCAAATGTTGGATTCAGAAACTTCATTCGTCTCGAAGAGCATCTGTTACTTGCCCTTCCCTCTCAGCTCGAAAGCTTATAGATTTGCCATCTTTAATGGTGAAAGTCACCGTGTAATACGGATCGGTAGAAAAAACAAAGGTGTGATTTCCTATTGCACTGAGTGGCCGACCACCTACTCTGAGTGTACCTTCTGCAACTGATACTGGGAATGGCACGGGTGCCATAGTCGAACACCACTTATAGTTTCCTGTGTAGAGTTGGAGTTCAGCTTCTGACACATGGATTTCATTAATTACGATTTCAGGAATCCCCAAAATCAGGCGTGAAATTTGACTTTCAAGTTGTGTCTGTGGAGCAGAGTTGAGATTGCACAATACAGTGACTGTAAGACCATCATCGGGGTAAGCAGATAATTGGGCACGAAATCCGTTTATGGTTCCGCCATGCTCAATTTTGCGATGTCCATTGAGATTGCTGATGAAAAAACCATATCCGTATGTAGTATGTTTTCCCCCTGTCAAAAGACCTGGCTCAATCATCTTATTATAGCTTTGTCGTGATATGAGTTTATTTTCGTTTAGTGTCGTCTGCCATTTCAGCAGGTCTAATACACTGGAACCCAATGAGCCTCCAGAGAATGGGTTATCCATGCCGATGGGGCGCGCCAAAACAAATTCATTATCCTTATGGTCATAACCTGTTGCAATATTCTTGACGTTTTTGATTTTCCCCAAATAGTAGGTGTCAAACATTTCCAAAGGTTGCCATACGTTCGCTTTGAGAAAGTCAGCATAGCTCATACCAGATACATTTTCGATTATCAAGCCCAGGAGGTAATACCCTGAGTTATTGTACTGGAAATTTTCACCTGGGGAGAATTCAACGGGTTCTGACGAGAATAGATCAACGGTCTCCTGCCGGGAAAGATCGCGTTCAGATATTTCCCAAAATTTCTCGATATCTGTATAGCTTTTGATGCCCGATGTATGGTTGAGAAGCTGATCAATTGTGACTTTATGATCTCTTTGGGGATAATTGGGCAGATAGTCCAGCATAATATCATTCAAATCCACCTTGCCCTGTTCAACAAGAATCATAACGGCGAGGGCTGTAAACTGTTTCGTTATTGAGCCAATTCGATAAACAGTATGTTCAGTAGCTTTTATTTTCTTATTTAAATCTGCATAGCCATATCCCCGCGCATGAATAACCTCATTGTCACCCATAACACCCACTGATGCCCCTACCAATTGGGGCTCATTTATCGCATTTTCTATAATTGTATCAATTTGATCTTGAATGGTCACGTCTGGCATAAATTCACCATATATGTTCAACGATATTTTTTCAGATAGTGGGTTCGGAAGGACGCGTGAAGCCGTTGGTATAAGCCGTGCCGTATTTTTCTCAGCGGTCTTAGATCATCAATATTTAGACCTTCATAAAATCGCTGAAATTGATCTGCTTGGGTCTGCAATAGGTGAAATCAAAAAGTCGTTCAAACCCGATTTTTCGGTAAATTGGCTCGCCTATTGATGACGCTTGAAGAGTTGAAATTTGAAAACCCCTCTCTAATGCATCCAGCAATGGTGCGATCGTTAAAGCAGTTCCAATTCCTTGATTCCTGAATTCTGGCAAAACCATAACATTGTAGAGTCCAGCTACACCGGAAGAATAAAACATCATAGACCTGCCAACGACTTTTCCACCCAATGATCCTGAATAGAGTCGCAAATTTGGTTCTGATAATAGCCTCTCATAGAGGCTGAACTCAAAACCACTTCCCACTTGACACCATTGAGTGAGTTTTTCGATAGCATCGACAACCTCGATAGCTACGTCTTCAGATTTATGAGAATCGAATTTGCATTCGCTCAGATCGGCAGCCATTGCAGGGCGCGAGAGAAACGGTTCAAAGTCTTTTTCTATCAGCCTTTCCTCCAGATTATCGGGTTTACTACTCACACTGAGTTTTATGACAGGTGGGGCGACAAAATCCCTTATTGCGTCCATGATCGCGTCAAGTCTTTCATCTACCTGTTGTGGGGCAAAGCAGGGAGAAAAAATAAAATTTGGCCACGAAGGTTTAGCTATAACCCAACTGACATCATCCTCTTCCACAAGAGTACGGCCACCTTTCTGTGCAAGAAATTTGTAGATATCGTACAGATTGTTTTCATTCGCTGAAAACAAGTCCTCAAGTGATGTTGACTTCATGATTGACCCTAACATAGAGTCTCCTGATTTTTTGAACTTTCTAAAAAGCGAAGGCGTTCTTCCATAGATAAATCTTTGGTCTGCAAATAATGCACTTGCCGAATGAAGTGTATTTCCTGCATCATTTCATCATTCGGAAATTCCTTCTGAACGTCCTTCCAAATCTTATCCTGCTCTGCCTGGGTCATTTTCCTCATAGATGACCTCCTTGGATAACCGGCGCGGTTTTCGCTGTCCGTGGCTATCTGTAGTCATTCCTTCTTCACTTTTGGGAAACGTCCTTCTGGGATAGGCCCTTGTTTTTCCGAGTCTCAAGAATCTTCAAAGAAAATTCTACAAGTTGTTTCTCTTCTTCATAAAGTCTTCTAAATCGATCATTCTTGAGTGTTCCATTCAGGTGTTTTCTATAGGTCTTCATCTATTGTCTCCTTCAACCCAATCAGTAGCGGCCAGTCTTTACCGCTCCTCAACTCGAAAACCACTAACGAATTCACGAATCACCCAAAGATGTTGATCTGGTTTATAAAGCGTTTGAATGTATCCTGTATCCCCAAAGGAAAATTCAATCCCCTGACCACTGACCGATGGCTGTGCACCAACTATACAACGCAACGCGGCATTTAAAATACCTCCGTGTGCGACCACCAGGTAGCGCCCTTTTCCTCGTCGGATCACTTTCTCCAGCGCCCGTGCGGCTCGACAGTGAAATGCCCAGGCACTCTCTCCCGCATCTGCACTTACAACATGGGGTTGAAAGGGATTGTGAAAATCAGGTAATGGATATCTGGCTCTGGCGACCTGATGTGGCAAACCTGCAATTGGGCCATTATCCTTTTCCATCCAGTCTTCATCAAATTCGACACCTACCCCCAGGATGTTATCTACTATTTGGGCTGTCTCGCAGGCACGCTTTAATGGACTCGCAATAATCCTGTCAAATTTGATCTTTCTCGCCTTCAGTTCCTTTGCTCGGACTTCAGCTTGTTCACGACCCACGTCTGTAAGAGGTGCATCATATCGGCCCTCAATGACATTCTCGTCATCTGCTCGAGAGCGTCCGTGGCGCATGAACATAATCTTGATATCATCATTCATAAAATAACTCCATCATCAATCTTTACATACTCTTACAAGGATCTCCGTTGAGTCCGAGGTGTTCGTAGAACTCTTTGCCCGGCTGGTCAAGAGGCTTCCCATACACCGGCTCAAAGACACTAAGGTCCATCTACGAGCTATCTCTTTTGACGGCGAAGAAAAATGGGTGAACCTCCTCCGGCGCATTAGCACTTTTGGATCCACTTCCTACGGTGCCTTCCTGTTCAATCTGAAACCCATTCTCAATAAGAAATTTCTTGTAGGTAGAGGGGCCAAAGTTGCTCCAGTACATGGTCTCGCCGAAGAAATCATCTTCAGTATATCCCGGCCCATCGTCGTACCTTGCAACCGTAAACAGAAGGAGGCCACCGGGCCGAAGCCATTGTGCAAATTTACGAAAGAGGTACTGATGCTCCTGTCTCGGGATATGGAAGATGGCGTAAAAGCTGACAATTGCATCGAAGCTACCTGAGGGGAATTCGGTCTTCATTACGTCGGCGATGATGAATTCGGCTGTGGGGACGTTTTTCTTAGCTAAAGCGATCATGTTTGAGGAGATGTCGATCCCAGTGAGGCTGAATGTCCCGGCAAGATGTTGTGCAACCGGGATACCAGCACCACATCCAACATCAAGGATCTTTGCACCAGGCAGCAGATGCTCAGTTATCAAGTTGAGTTCCGCTTCAGGTGTGATAAGCCTTTGCCCAGCGTAATCTCTCGCACACCGGTTATAAGCGGTCCTTACCAGGTCCCGATAATCGGTCTCCGGATCGTCAGCGATCTTGAATGGCATAGGTTTCCTTTCTGATATAAGTTATGCGTTCCTCTATCCGGTTCCGACGAGAACAAGCCCTGTGAAGATGATGGCGGTTCCGAGATATTTGGGGGTGTAGCCGGGTTCTTTGAGACAGAGAATACCGAAAATAGTGCCCAGGGGAATGCTGATCTGGCAAAAAGTAACGGCATAGCTGATGTTTGAGACAAAAGCCAGACTGATCAGGACCAGAGTATATGCGACGGCCATGCCAGCACCTGCCAGCAGGGCACGAGATGCCCGCGTTTTCAGGATTTCCCACATCAGGATGTGACCGCGTTTTTGAAATAGAACCCAAATGCCCAGCCAGAGGGAGGTAATGAGGCCTTCAAAAAAGGCATAGAGGATCGTAGCCTGCCAGCCTGCAATGGGAAGGGCGGGAGTATCTCTGAGGAAGCGCAAAGCCTCGTCGTCGATGATCGAATAACCGGCTGAGGCGAAGGCGGCCATCAATGCAAACAATACCGATGAAGTCAGGTAGTTGTCAATATGGAAATCACTCAAATGCTTCATGGGCAGGATAAACATCCCAATGACAACCAGAGCAATGCCCCAAATGCACTGTGCACTGACCTGATCGGCACGGTCAAAAAAAAGCGTCACGATAATGACCACGATGACCGGAGAGGACCGGGCGATGGGGTAGAGGATGGACAGGTCGCCTCTCTGGTAGGCGTTGGCCAACCCGAGGATGTAGATGGTCTGGAAAATACCTGTTGCGATAAGCAAGAGCCATACGGAGGTAGGGAATGTGGGAATTGCCGATCCGAATAGGATGAGTGCGGGAATCAGGCACAGAGTCCCGAATGTGTTGACCAGGAGGAAGAAGGCAGAGGACGGGTGTTCCCGCTTACACAACAGGTTCCAGCCTACGTGAGTGAAGGCGGAGATGAGGATGAGGATGATGGCGGTGAGGGTCAAGGCGACATTTTTCGAATTATGGAATCAGGAGGGTATCTTATCGTAAAAAACGGGCAAGTCGAGTACTACACTTTATTTCGCGCTTCTAACCATCGCTTTAGCGAACGTTGGCTCTCTCTCGAAGGTCGGCCAGCCCATACATTTTCGACACTAATATCCTCATCTAAATCAGGCCAATGGATGCCTTCACCCCGACCGATGAGGCGCCAATTATTGCGCTCCTGAAGAGTGCCATGCAATAGACGAGGATACCATTCTAAAGGGACGCTTATGCTTCGTCCATCAACTAAGTCTATCATTAGTGATTCATCGTCGATAGAGATACGCTCCGCAAGCGTAGGCTGAATTTCAATCATTGAAATACTCATTCCAGAACTCCACGATATCGTCTTGTTTGTCCTCAATAATTCTTCTGATACGTCTCAGATCCACACTGCGAAAACCTCTACTTCTCTGTAATCGGATAGGTTCTATCCAAAACTTTGCGATAGAATCATCTCTTTCCACATGAACATGAATCGGTTCATCCCGGTCACCTGCATAAAAGAAAAATCGGTAGGGACCGTTTGAAAAAAAAGTTGGCATGTACGTATATCATTGTTTTACAATGAAATGAAATCAAAGAATAATTTTCAATGGAATATGGAAAATGTCAAGGAGAATGTGTTCAGAGAGCAGAACAACCAAAGGTAGTAAAGGGGTATTCAAGCCTCCGCCAACTCGAATTTACTCTCAAACGCAGTCAGGGATTCTTGCATTTCACTTGCCAATGCCCTTGAGTCGGACGCTTCTGTTAGGTTCCTGGTTTCCCAGGGATCCGCTTCCATGTCGAAGAGCTGGATTACTGGATCGTCCTCATAGGTAATGAGCTTATGTGTGTTGGTGCGGAGCATTTTACCGCCTCCGGTGGCGTGTGCAACTACAAAATCCCGCCAATCTGGATTTTTACCCTCAGCAATCGCACGCAGGCTGTATCCCCGCATCATGGGAGGTGGCGAAATCCCGGCATAATCACAAACTGTCGGAAACACATCCACGCCCGATACGAGATGCTCGTGGTCGATCACCTGTTCTTCGATGTGACCGGGCCAGCTCATGATAAAGGGTACCCGCGCAGCTTCATCGTATAGAAAGCTCTTAAAGACCATCTTGTGCCGAATATGCCCGTCCCCATGGTCGGATGTAAGGATCACGACCGTATTGTCCTTAAATGCTGAGTTCTCGAGTGCGTCCAGGATCAAACCGATCTGTCCATCCACCTTTTCAATGTAGCGGTAGTAGGTCCAAATATAGTAACGGTAGAGTTTCTCTTCCCACTTTTCCATACCGGATTCTTCGCCCTGATCTGCCAGTTTCTGATTCCGGGAGCTTATGATTTTTTTCGGTTCCGCCATGTCTGTCTCGAAATTGGGAGGTAGTGGAGGAAGGTCGTCAATCTCGAGGAACGGCATCTTCCCGTCGTGCATCGTATGCGTCAGTACAAAGGAGCAGATATCGTGCGGATTCAAGAGTCCGACTGACAGGAAGAAGGGTTCTTTCTTCTGGTAGTTCTGGAGAAATCCGATCGCACTGCGGGTCGAAGCAATGTCTCCGGTCTCAGCCGTATTCCGCGGATCGGGGCAGATATGGTGGAAACTCTGTGCGACATCTCTGCCGGGAATATGCCATTTTCCGCTGTAGTAGGCGTTGTAACCATTTTTGTTCAGCCATTGTCCCAGGTCCGGCATGGATGGAACCATGTTGGCACCGTTAGTTACTACTCCGTTTTCGGGTGTGTGGCGCCCGGTAAACCAACTCGCACGCGCTGGACAGCAGACTGGATTGGCACTATAGGATTTTGCAAAGCTGATACCTCTTGCTGCAAGCCGGTCCATACAGGGTGTCTTCACGTCATTGCACCCCAGATGTCCAAGGGCTTCCGCGCTGTGCTGGTCGGTTGTAATCAGAAGGATATTTGGTCTCTGTTCCATCGCTTATGACCCCTCTTTCTTGAGGATCACTGTCCGACGCGTACTCACCACGAGAAATAATCTTCCATTCGCATCTACATAATAACAGGTGGGAATAACGGATTCTCCGTAGTGGCAATACACATCTGCAGTCACAGCACTTTGATCTGTTGTGATCTTCGATGTCCCGCGATAAATTAGAAACTGATTTTCCCGGATCATTGAGAATTCTTCTATCAGGTCAAATGCGTGCTTTGTAGTGTCCTTTCTCACGGCCAGACGCTGGACTGCGTCAAAAAGACACCAGTCGGCGGTATAGGGCCCAAGCGTCTTTGAATGCGCAGGCTCTTTATCATCCATAAAAAGCCGGCTATTTCGGATTTCTCCTTTCTGGGTGTATTCAACCAGTCCTTTTCCCGCCGGGCTTCCGTTGGAATACTTTAGCGTCCAGGTCTTTGGAGATGTGAGTGCGTTATTCTCGCATTGTGCATCGATCTCTGTCGTGTTATCGAACTTCAGGTCCGAGCAGGTGATCCCCAAATGACGGTCTTCACCTTCATTCCTGGCGGAAATCCTGAGCGTAGCCTCAGGTTCGTGAGACCTGCTGGGAGTCCCTCGCTTCGTCCGGATGTTCATCCAGTAGATATCGTATGTCTGCTCTCCCGGTGCCTCTGGATCAAAGGCTCCGACAGGTAAACCGTATTTGTTCAATACCCTCTTTGTGTGGATATACTCCCATGGCTCAGCCATTTTCACGCTCCTTTCTGAGGCAGGCTCTCAATGGACGACATGCAGATTCTACGACATACTGAGGGGAAGTGCAAGTATCATCTGGTATGGATTTCGAAAGAGGGTTGGAAAATGCTCTATGACCCATTTTGGCTGGGCTTGACCTGCAAAGGCGAAGTCGCTATTGTATTGGGTCACGAATAGTGCTGTAGGAGCAACTGATGGAGGGCCGATGATGTCGAATGAAAAGCCGAATGTGCTGGTGATTCAGCCCGACCAGCACCGCGGAACGGTGATGGGTTGTGCTGGTGACTCGCAGGTGAAAACGCCGAATCTGGACCGTCTTGCGTCGGAGGGGATCCGGTTCTCGCGCTGCGCCTCGTCCAGCCCTGTGTGTTCCCCATTTCGGGGGACGATGCAGACTGGATTGTATTGCCATACCCACGGCGTAGATGTGAACAATATTCTGTTGAATCCCGAACTGATTACGTTTGCCGATCTGTTTGCGGACGCTGGATACGCCACAGGCTATATCGGGAAGTGGCATCTGGATGGGGGCAAACCCAGGGGATGGGGTGGATTTATTGAGCCTGGTCCCAGGCGAGCGGGATGGCGGGAATGGCACGGGTACCAGAAGGGGCACGAGTTTTTTGAAGTCTGGGACTACAACGAGAATCGCGAGAGGGTGCGGATCAAAGGCTACGACTGGGAGCCAGCGTGGCATACGGATATGGCTCTGGACTTTGCAAAACGAAATCGCGACGCGGGTCGTCCCTGGCTCTACTATTTGGGATATGGCCCGCCGCACCAGCCCGAACAGTGCCCGCAGAAGTACCTGGATATGTACGATCCAGATACCTTTGAACTGCCAGACGACGTGAAGGGACGGTTCGGAGATCGGGAACGCGAGATTCGGCGGCTTTATCGGATGTATTACGCTCAGGTAACAGCAGTGGATGTGGAGATTGGACGTGTGATGGTTGGCCTGGAGGAATTGGGAATCGGAGATAATACGATTGTGGTCTATGTAAGCGATCACGGCGACAAGCTGGGCAGTCACTGCGAACCCGATGACCGCAACTTTCGAGGTAAGGGAAGTCCCTTTGCGACCGCGTTTCGCATCCCGTTCATCGTGCGTTGGCCCGATCGCATCAAACCAAATCAGGTGTGTGACGCGCTGGTGAGTAGCGTGGATCTCACGCCCACGATTTTGGACCTGGCGGGATTGGGGATTCCCGATGTGATGCAGGGCGACAGTATGGCGAACTGGTGTCTGGAGGGGAAAGGCGTGAAGAACGACTGTGTATATATGGGACTCCGCGGCGCGACCCAGCCCGATGGATGGCGTGCCGTATGGGATGGCCGTTACGTGTTTTCACCAGGAATTCACAATGTCCTGTATGACCACGAATCCGATCCGTTGGAGATGGAAAATCTCATTGACGCGCCACAGATTTCAGAAGAGAAGAAGCGGTTAGCAGGGCTACTCGTACAGATGGCCGAGAAGACAGAAGATCCGATGCTGCAGGAGGTGAAGGGTCTTTGCGATGTGTGATCATCCCTGACCGTCATCGCGGCCATGCGCACGCTCCCACGCCTTCACCCGTTCAAACAATACGCCCACGCGCTCTTGACATCTTGCATCCTCAATCCGATTATAAAACTCCTTCGGATCCTTCGATAGATCAAAATACTCTCCTGCTTCACTCTGATATACATTCAACTTTTCCGTCTCCGTCCGAATCATCTGGGTATCACCAATCTGACTGAATACCGCATCCCGCCAATCATCAGGGGGCGGCTCTCCATCCAGCAATGGTTTCAACGACTGTCCGTGTACAGAGTCGGGAACCTCAGCTCCAATCAAATCACAAATCGTCGGAAATAAATCAATGTGTTCTACCAGTTCATCCCGCACGCCCGATCGAATTCTGGGATCAGAAATCAACAACGGCACATGCACCGAAGCCTCTCGCATATTAAACTTCAAAAACATCTCATGCTCCCACATCTGGTCGCCGTGATCTGCCGTCCAGATCACAATCGTCTCGTCCCTGATCCCCAACCGATCCAGCGCATCTAAAACCATCCCACAATACCCATCCACAAGTTCAATCATCCCATAATATCCCGCAATAACCTGCCGCAGTTCCACGGGTGTCAGATGCGCCCATTCTTTCCGTTTTTTCAAAATATCACTGTGAGGCAAGGGCGCATCAGCAGGTGCTTGTTCTGGTAATTCGATCTTTGACTGATCGATCTTTTCATAAATTTCTTTGGGCGGATAAAACGGGGGATGAGGCTCGGTAAAACTCGTCCAGGACAAAAACTTCTCTCCTTTACTGACGGCTTCTTCAATCTGCCGAATCGACTCTGTCGCCACATGATATCCCCAATGCTGTTCTCGACTTCGCGGACTTGGCCCGCCAGATGACCTCCGCAATACACCCTCATTTTCCCAATCGTATCGGGCCAGCATATTCTCAGGCATTGTCTCGCGCCACATCTGTTGTGTAATTTCTGGCTCATAGCCATTGTCCATATCGGGATCTTTCCAGTGCATATGGCCCAGATGAAAACGGCGATAATTCAGGGGTTGCACGGCGTGTGCGATCGTGTACATCCCCGGATAAGGCATTGAATTATTGGTAAAGACGCCATGTGTATGGACATATTTGCCGGTTGCCAAACTGTGCCGCGCTGGCGAACACACAGGCGACTGTGTATAACACTGGTCAAATCGCACACTCTTTTCGGCCAGACGATCCAGATTGGGCGTATGAGCCAGTGGATTCCCCAGGCACCCCAATGCGTCAAATCTGTGATGATCGCTCATCAAAACAAGCACATTCATCGATAAATCTCCTTTCAATCAACTCCTCGTTCGATTTCTCCATTGGTTAAGCGCGAGGAGCATGCTGTCTCTGGTTTCGGAGTTCAGACTCTGAGCCAGGTTGTTGCGTTCATACGGGTCGTCCGCCAGATTAAAGCAATGCGTAATGTCATTCTCGTTCCGCTTCGTAATTAGCTTTACGTCGCCCCTGATAACACAATCAGCTTTGTGTTCGATGAAGACATCTGTTGCGATATCTGGCTCTCCTGTCATGCAGGGCAGTAGAGAGCGTCCTTCAGTTTCTCCTGGATTTTCAGCATCGGCCAGATGGAGAATTGTGGCGAATAGATCTACGGTAGATACTGGTTTCTCAACAACACATTGTGCTGTTCTGGGTACGCGGATGAGCAGGGGCACGCGAACAGACTCATCGAACATAACGCCTTTTCCGAACAGGCCATGACAACCGGCCATATCGCCATGGTCAGATGTGAAGATGACGACAGTATCATTTGCCAGTCCAGTCTTTTCCAGTGTTTTTAATACGCGGCCCAACGCGGTGTCCAACTGAGAGATTTCCCCAAAGTACCGCTTCCTGAATTCTTCAACACCGTAGTCCGCATTCCAACCCCTGTTCTTGAACCAGGCGTCGCGGTCTGTATTAGGCGGACCATCCAGTACGGATTTGTCATATCGATGCATGTCGGCCATCGGAGGCGAACAGGGAGGGTGGGGCGCTTGATACGATACGGCCAGGAAGAATGGGGATTTCTGGGATGATAGCGATTCCAGTTCCTCGCAGACAATATCTGTCAAGCCATCGGTTTCGTGCCCACGAAGCTTTACGGGGGTGTCGGGATCATCGTACCAGATCAGTCCGGCGTTGTGATCTACATGGTGGCTTTCCCACCCAATGAAGTGCTGAAAGCCTCCCCGCAGTTCTGGCGGGACCCATCCATTCTGTTTTTCACCACTCAAATGCCATTTCCCGATATAGTGCGTGTCATAACCCGCCCGGTTCAGATGATGAGCAATGGTCGGCTGATTCACGGGGAGGCGCATACCATTCCCTGTGACGCCGGTCTGGCTCGGGTATTGACCGGTTAATAGACAAGCCCTGTATGGGGTGCATAGCGGTACATTCGTATAGGCGCGATTGAATTGCGCGTTTTGTGCGGCGAATTGTGATAGGTTGGGGGAATGAATTAGATGGTTCCCATAGCACGACAACCATCTGGCGCTAAGCTGGTCGGGAAAAATGAACAGGATGTTTGGTCTGTGTATCATGTATTCGGGGTGGGGGAGAGGTCGATTGATCCATATTATATTAATAGTGCAACTTAATTAGGCGTTATTGTAAATGTTCCAGTAGCCCATACAGCAAGGCCGGGAAATTGTCCATTATAGTTAAAATGTCCTGCGTCGCTGGAAGTAAATGTTAAGACATAGGTGTGGGAAAAAGGAACATCATCAATAGTAACTGTTGCCCTGTAACTTTCTGTTGTGTATGACCAACGTACAGATTGATGAAGTGTTTCTTGTCCATATTGTCCATGAATAATAACTTCTCTCTGACCTGCAAAGGAAAAAGCGTACGCCCGGCCCACGCTAAGGTTCGAAGGGTTGCCGTCATTGTGCGTGACCCGAAGTATTAACGTATATCCAATAATGGATTCTGGTGGGCTGCTGACAAGATCGCTTGATAAAGGGACTTCTTGACAGCCAAAGCAATTTACAAGTATTGCCAGCACATAGCAAACATGTCTAATGCGGCCCATGTTGCACTCCTTTATCGCGCACCTTCAACTTATCAGTTGCTTTTGAAAGGGTCGCTCAAAACAACGAGGGTGATAAGATCGCGCAGGCCCTTATTTTTTTCCTGTACATCTCGAACGATTGCATCAATCCCCGGTCGATCAGTAATTCCCAACTCGCGACCAATCGCATAGGTCAGCAATTTTTCTGTCAGACAACGCGTGAATTCTGCGTGACGCTTTGCCATTAACTTGCGAAATTCGACGAAGGATTGAAAGGTCTCGCCATTCGGCAATTGTCCCGAAGGGTCAATCGCTGCGCTTCTGGTATAGTGGGTTCGCCAACCGCCGATCGCATCAAAGTTTTCCAGCGCAAAACCAGGGGGATCGATTTTGTTATGGCATTGGGCGCAGGTAGGCATCTCGCGGTGCTTGACCAGTTGATCTCTGATAGTCGTTGCGCCGCGCGTGTCTGGCTCAATTTCGGGCACATCGTCTGGCGGTGGCGGCGGTGTGTATCCCAGCACATTTTCCAGCACATAAATCCCGCGCACCACGGGCGAAGTATCTACGCCATTGGCTGAAGCCATGAGGAAACTGCCCTGGCCCATCAAACCACCGCGTGGTGTCCCGGTGAGCGAAATCTGGCGGAAATGATCGCCTTCAATACCTTCTATCCCATAATGCCGGGCGAGTTCCCGATTGAGAAAGGAATAATCAGCAGAAAGAAATTCGCGGGGCGAGAGATTGTTGTCGAGTACGTGCCGAAAAAACGTCTCTGTTTCAGTCACCATAGCAGGGCCGAGATTGTCGCGAAAATAGACTCTAAAATCCGGGGACGGTGGCATCTCACCAATGTTGTCATAGTGGAGCCATACGCGAATGAAATTTTTAACAAAGCGGTGCGATTTTGTGTCTTTGAGCATGCGATGGATCTGCTTACTGAGCGTGGCCGGGTCGCTTAGTTTTTTCTTTTGAGCAAGTGCTATCAGTTCATCATCTGGCACAGAAGACCATAAAAAATAGGATAACCGGGCAGCCAGAGAATAATCGTCCAGAGCGCCCTCGCCTTCATGCAAAAACAGAAAAGCTGGCGAACTGAGAATGGTCTGAAAACCCAGTTGTAATGCGGTCAACGGCTCCATGCCATTGCGGAGTTTTTCATGCGCAAGCGATTCAAATGGTGCCAGTTCTCCGGGCCGCAAGGGCCTGCGAAAAGCGGTTGTGGCAAATGCGCGCAAACGCTCCGAAATACGCTTCTGATCCAAATCCTCGGGTTTTAGATCGCCATACATCAACTGATGTCCGCGTGGAGGCCAGTCTTTCTCTTGAGGACCACTAACCTGAATTTCCCAAATCCTTAGCTTAGGCCCGCGGTAAACCTTGAGCAGCGCGTGATTTCTTTTATTTCCCGCTTTCTGATCCACGAAGGGCAGGATTTCCGGTTTTGGATTTTTTGCCTTAGTAAGTTTGCGAACCAGGGCTTTGGTTGCCAGCGTTCCATTGCGGAAACGAACCTCAGGCTCAAATCCTTTTTCCAGATAGACATCCCATTCAAACCACTGAGGCTCTTCACGGGTCAGTTCAACAGTTGCAAGCGTGTATTCGCGAGAAATGTTGCCCGTGCTCACTACACTGCCTTTGCGATCTACAGCCGCTAACTCCAGCACAAGCGGGTCGCCTGTGGGAAAATCGTTGAGTTCTCTGTCATAATGGTGATTGCGATCAATTGCTGCCGCCTGTACCCTTATGGTGTAGGTACCACTGACAGGGGCGCCACCATTCGCCAGCGGGTAAAAGCCAATATGACCACCGCGGTAGTGACGTCCAGTGAGATCATCGTATCCCGTATCGGATACAAACCGAAAGCGATCCTCTCTAAAAACCTTGGGCAAGGACAAGGAATTGGCCTGTTTGTTTGTAAAATAGAAGGGTGATTCTTGCACGTAATTTTGGGCTTCGGGTTTGGCTTCAAAATGCGTGGCACGTGTGACGGCTTCTTCAGCAACACGCAAATAGTGATCGAGCAACATGCCCGACGTGACAAGCCCGGCAGCATTGTTATCAAAGCCCTTGACCTTCACTTCGGGCGGAAAATCTTCCGTTGGATCCCAGGCCTCCATATTCAGACCGAGTAAATCGCCGAGTGTCTGGCGATATTCCCAGGCGTTGAGCCGCCTCAAAGGTGTGTGCTGTCCTTTGCCCGACAATCGCATACGCGCTTCAGCAATTGATGCTGTAATCACCTGAACAGTGGCGAGTACCTCATCTTTACCCGGCTGCATCTGGCGCTTTGGTGGCATCAACTGCAGGTTGAGCTGATCGACAATATCCTGCCAGAGTTCTAATTCTTTGAAATCGGCAATTGTCTCGGAAAACTGATCAAAGCGTCGATCGGCTTTTTGCACGCTTGAACCGTGACATTTGACACAATATTGTGTGAGAAATGCCCTGGGCAGTTCTGCCCAGACAGAATGGGCGAATAGGGTGGAGACAATGACCATCAAAATCCGTTTCATGAAATCTCCATCGCAGAAAAGGTCCCTGTGCTTTTGCCAAAGCTATCTCGTTCTACACCAAACCACTGCAAGGCGGAGAGCCAGAGATTTGACAGTGGGATCCGCTTGTGTGCTTCAGCAGGACACACGAGATGCCCCTGATGTTTCAAACCGCCTCCAGCGAGAATCACCGGCAAATTCCTGTTGGAATGCCTGGAGCCATCGCCCATGCCACTTCCCAGGACGACCAGCGTGTCGTCAAACACCTTTGCTTCTTTGAGGCGATCCAGAAACCGACCAAACTGAGTCAACAAATATTTTTCCACAATCTGCAGGTCTTTCAATCGCCCCTCGTCCTTGCCGTGATGCGAAAGGCCGTGATATCCGCCAAGGTTGAGTTCGGATGTCTTAAAGCCCATGGGGATTTCAAAGGTTATGACCCGTGTCGAGTCTGTCTGTAATGCCAGTGTTAGCAGATCATAAAAAAGCGGCATTTCCTCAATTTGCATCCGTTCGAGGTCTTCCACGGGTTCGATTGGAGATTCTGGCTTGGGTTTGTCGAGCCATTCGCGCGACATTTGCAAACGACGCTCGACATCGCGCACCGAAGTCAGGTATTGATCGAGCTTACCGCGGTCCGCCGCATTCAACTGTCCATCGAGTGTTTTTGCCGACGCGAGTAAGGCGTCGAGCACACTGCCCCGATTTGATAGCGTACGATGCTCTGCGTTTCGCATAGCCTCATCATTCTGTACAAACAAAGCCTGAAAAATGCGGGCGGGATTGTTAATCGGTGCCACATTTACGCCAGATCGCGTCCATACCATGTCTGTCCCCCCGCCCAGTCCTGCAGTAATTGAGGGAAAGCGCGTTGTACTGCCTACATGCTCAGCCGCTACCTGGTCCAGAGTCATATTCTTTTCGGGAAAACCTGCGGCTTCTTCCTTGCGTATGCTGCTCAGAAATACATGTACGCCGGAGTGTCCACCGCCCGTACCGTGATCGAGATTTGAAAAGATAGTAAAATCATTTCGGTGTGAATCGATATACTTCAGCGTCAGGCTCGTCTCATAGTCCTTGCCGGACTGCTCGGGGAAAAATCCGCCCGGCCAAAATCCCAGATGATTGCCCACGCAGACCAGACGTCTCGGATTTGCCGCACCGTACACCATGCTGCTTTCTAAGAAGGGCAAAGATAGTGCCACGCCTGCACCCTGTAAGAAGTGTCGGCGATTAACTCTTGCTTGTAAAAGTTCAGAAATGACGTTCATGCCTTATCCCCTTCTATATTAAGTTAGGGTCTCTATGCCAAAATCTGTTCTAATATAGCAGGTAATAAAATCTTTTGTCAAGCCAACGATTGGTGTCTTCGCCTTGCGCTTCACTGGATCGAAATAGATATTGACAAAATGCTCAGTTGATTCAAACTATATAGCCGAGATAAACTATTGAATATGTCGGACCAAACGCCCAAAAGGAGTAGAGAGATGGCAGATCAATATGAACCCAATTGGGAATCACTCACCAGTTATGAAATACCCGATTGGGTAAATGATTCTAAGTTTGGCATTTATGCTCACTGGGGACCATACTCGGCAGCGGCATTTGGCAACGAGTGGTATGCACGCAATATGTATATCGAAGGTTCACCTGAGCACGCGCATTTTGTGTCGCGATTTGGAGATCTTTCAAAGGTGGGATACAAAGAATGGATTCCGCGGTTTACAGCAGAAAATTTCGATCCAGAACAGTGGGCTGAAATTATTGCTGGCTCAGGTGCGCAGTATGCAGGTATTTCACTGGTTCATCACGATGGGTTTTTGCTGTGGGATTGCAAAGTGAATCGATGGAATGCTGCGAACATGGGGCCCAAACGCGATTTATATGGTGATCTGGTTGCAGAACTCAGAAAAAAGGGCTTACGCATTTCAGCCACGTTTCACCATATGCGCACGTTTAACTGGTATTTGCCGGGCAGCAGCACGTTGGGCGAAGCGCCTTCTGCATCGGAGATTGAGCAGGCAAAAAGTAAGGGATGGGATCTCTTTGATCCTGAGTATGCAGACTTGTACTGGAATTCTGTGACGGGTAAATACGAGGATTTTCTGGAAGAGTGGAAAAAGAAAATCATAGAAGTGTTTGACAGCTATCAACCAGATCTCACCTGGTTTGATGGCGGACGTTTCCGTGAGGGGCCAGCACAAGATGCAGTTTGTACTGTGCTGGCACATTATTTTAACAGGAGCCTGGAGTGGGGCAAAGGCGTTACTGTGCTGAATAAGCTACCTACGAATGGGAAGTTTAATTTTCCACGAGAATTGGGTATGTTGACATTTGAGCAGGGCCGTGATCGTTTGCCGGGAATAGAGCGACCCTGGATTGATGACATCAATATCGCAGAACGTTCGTGGGGGTATATTGAGGGACAAAAGTATCGCTCTGCGGCATACATTTTAAAGAGCCTGATTGATGCCGTAAGCCGGGGTGGCGGTATTTTTCTATCTCTTGCACCTATGGCAGATGGCACGATTCCCGACGAGCAGGTGAAAGTGTTGGGTGAGATCGGCGAATGGCTAAGTGTAAATAGCGAGGCGATTCACGGCACGCGTCCATGGCGCATACAAACGGAGGGCAATGTCGAGCGAATATGGGAGCAGGGCAAGAGATGGCGGTATCATTTGTGCGATGAAACAGATATTCGCTTTACCTGTACAAAAGATGCGCTCTATGCTATTGTAATGGGGTGCCCAAAGGACAACACATATCACATTGAAACACTCCGCCCTATCACTCGCATTGGCGATGGCGATATTCGATCTGTTCGATTGCTTGGATGCGATCAGCCCTTGACCTGGAATCAGAATAACGATGGGTTGCTCATCGATTTGCCCAACGAGAGACCAAACGATCAGGCATATACATTTAAGATCGAGATAGATGGTGAGATTGATTTAGAGATGTAACATCATTGGATAGGGGTTCAGATTGTCGTTCTTCCCTGATACAGTAATGGATGTATGATCCCTATCGCGTCAATCTTAGACTGGAGATTGGCGGGGAGGGGACCACGCTCAATGGCGTCGATATTCGATTCGATTTCATGCGGATTTTTGAAGCCAGTTACGATACATTTGAGACGCTGCTCAGGCAGTAGCCAGCGCAGGGTGAGTTCCGGCAACTCCAGGCCCGATGATGCCTGGATGTCCAGGTATTTGCAATACGCGCGGTGGAAACTTTCATCCATCCATTCGGGAAGATGGTCACGCCAGTCTGACTTGGCAACGGCAAGCCAGCCCTTCATAAACATCGCACCACCAACCACTCCTACGCCCTCTTCTTCGGTAAGGGGAAGCAGAAAGCGAGCAGCGTTGCGATAAATCGGATTGTATTGGTGTGCGACCATCATTGAGTCCAGTTCAGTGGCGCTGACCAGCCGAGCAAGGCGTCGTGCATCTTTACCAGTGATGCCGATGAAGCGTGCCTTGCCTTGTTTCTTTGCAATGCGAAGAAACTCCAAACAAGGTGCCGCCGGAAAGTCATACTCTTCCTCGTCTATGATCAGCGGTCCTCCGTGGGATATGGCAATCTCTTTAGGCACAGGATCATCTGACCACCACTTCCGCTGATCTGCCTCATGTAGCTGGATCAGATCCACATAGTCGGTCTGAAGTCTGCCCAGACTCTCTTCAAATTGTCGCATGAGAGCATTGACTTTGCGGTGTCCTCCCGGATCTTCTACACCACCTACCTTGGTCGCCAAGAATACCTTTTCCCGGCGACCACGCAATGCCTCACCTAACATACGCTCATCTTTGCCTTTGCCATAGGCGGCAGCCGTATCGAAGTAATTGATCTCCCGGTCAACTGCCAGGGCAATACATTCGTTTACGCCCTGTTGGCCCTGGCCAGACATAAAAGCTGTGCCCAGGCCAAGTTCGCTGACATTCACTCCCGTATTTCCAAGTGCTCGACGCTTCATATGAATACCGTACTCCTTTCGCCGTCATGTTGCTTTTCTCGCCTACACGCCAGCAGTCAAACATTGAACGGAATGACTCTATCAATTCAAGTGGTTGTCCAGGAATTCCAATACTCTCGCAAAGGCGGCTTTCACTTGAGGGTCCCACCAGCGTCCGTCGAATCCGTGGCCGCCGCTCTCGATCGTGACCATCTCGTGGTCCACACCGGCCTCCTTCAGGCGGTTCTGCATACGCACAGACAGTTCGTATGGAACGTCGGTATCGTCTGTCCCGTGTAGCAGCAGCGTTGGCGGATAGTTCGCGTCGATGTTTTGATCTGGACAGTAGGGGGTGAAAAACGCGGGATCCTTCGCAGGATCGACGCCGCTGACTTCGATCGGCCAGATGCCCTGCTGCCGCGTGTACAGATAGAACGTGCCTGGACGTCTGCCTTCCGAAATCGCTCTCGGCTCGATCTGCTCCATCGCCTCTTCGCGCCCGATATGTCGCTGCTTCAGGTAGAACGGGGACGGTTTTGAATACCACGAACCGATCAGGTCTCCATATCCATAGAAGGACACCAGAGCCTTGGGCTTTGAATCGAACGTGCCGGACATCAACGTCAGGTAACCGCCTGCCGAATGTCCGACCGCGCCAATTCGCGCAGGATCGACACCGAGTTCATCTGCGTTCAACCGAATCCACCCAAACGCATCGCGGACGTCTGCTATGATCTCCGGTAGTTTGGTCTCAGGGGCGAGCCGGTAGTCGATCGAGATGACTTTGTATCCCGCATCCACGTAGCGAGCCGCATGGCCTTGACCGTTTTCTCGACTGCCCATTATGAGTGCACCACCATGAATCCACACTACGGTGGGGGATATTTCGGCCATCGCTTCTGACGAATATACGTCGAGATGAATATCGCAGTCTGTCGTCTTCTTGAAGGCGTAGGTTCGGCGCAGGAGTGTAAAAATGGGTTCCGGCAAAGTATCCTCTCCAATTTTTTCTGCGTTCTTTCGTGATCTCACTCCGTCCTTAACGTCTCTACAGGATCGGCCTGTACCGCTTTAAGTGTATGTAAAAAAACAGTAATCAACGCAATCACCAACGCCACAAAACCCGCCAAAGCAAATGTGCCCACACCCAAATCAACCCGATACGCAAATGAAGCAAGCCACGTTTGCGCCATATAAAACCCAATAGGCCAGGCCACAAAATTTGCAATCAAAATTAGAACAATATACTCTTTGGTCAAAAGCGTCAAAAGGTGGTATGAACTTGCCCCCAATACCTTCCGAATGCCAATTTCTTTCGTGCGACGCGCAACCGAAAAAGATACCAACCCCAGCAAACCAAATGAGGCGATGATTACCGCAAGCGCAGAAAAAACAACCACCAATTTCTGCTGCCTCACTTCGCCTTGATACCAGAGGGCTATTTCCTCATCTACAAAGGTATATTGAAACGGGTGATCAGGCAAAAATGTTGCCCACGCCTCTTCGAGAAAGGCAATGGTCTCAGGCAAGTTTTCCAGATTAACACGCACATAAAGATGCTTGGGATTCCACAGTCCAGGTACAAATATAATAGGCTCAGTTTGATCGTGTAACGAACCAAAGTGGATGTCATCAACAACACCCACAATAGGTCCTCTTTTATTGTAAAAAGGCCATTCCACTATTTTTCCAATGGGTTCTTTCCAGTTCATTTTTTTTACAAGAGATTTGGAAACAATAAACTCCATTTCCTTATTTTCGTCCCACTGGTCAATAAACGTAGGCGGGAACGTTCGACCTTCAAGTATCGGAATATCAAATAACCTCAAAAACCGATCGTCGATGCCCATAAACCGAAGTTGCTGATCAGGTAGCGTGGTTTCAGGAAAACGAAAAGCCTGTCGGGTGCGGGCAACAACAGTAAACCGGGACACACTTGCATCCAACACATTGGGGTGTTCGAGAAACCGTGTCTTCACCCGGTCGTTTTGAAGTTTAAGCTCGCCACCAAAATTTCCCCATTGGCTTGATTTATTTGCCATATTAAAAATCGGCAAACTGATGATCCCTTCACGACGATACCCCAGGTCTTTTTCTGCTATTAATTTCATTTGATCAGCAATGACAAGGGTCAAAGAAATGAAGACGATAGATACCGTAAATTGAAAAACAACCAATGTCTGACGAAAGAAACCACTACTCGCAGATGTCGTTTCACTTTTCAGTACAGAAATGGGCTTAAATGTTGATAGTACAAAAGCAGGATACAACCCTGAAAGCAACCCGATGAAGATAGCAGCAGAAAAGGATATGGCCAAAAATGCTGTATCAAAAAGAATTTCCATTTGTACCTGAAGCAAATTACTGAAAGTGCCAAACAAAAAACGAGAAAAACAAAATGCCAGGAGCAAAGCAATTATAGAGATCAGAATCGACTCAGTAAGAAACTGAGCAACAAGATTGTTTGGGTGTGCACCAACAACCTTTCGAACCCCTATTTCTTTTGCCCGAAGTGTTGCCCGTCCCGTCGAGAGATTGACAAAATTAAAACAGGCAATGACCAATAAAAAGCTGCTGATCAACCCCGCAAAATACAAACGGTTGATGTCTCCATAATCAAAAGTCAATCCACCGCCGGGGCGACGAATATTGTACATTTGAGACGAATAGAGATAGATTTTATTAAAAGGCTGAAGATGATATGCGTTTCTCGCAGCAACCTCTTTATCCATATACTGCGTGAAAATACGCTGAATGTTTTTTTCAAAAGCTGCAATAGCCACACCTTCACGCGCGCGCACAAATGTTTCTATAAAACAGTACCCTCTGGCACGCCAATTTGCCCAATGATGATGAATCCGAGCAGCAGATGACTGCGTAGCCAGGAGATCAAATTGAATTGTGCTGTTTTTGGGTTTAAAAAATACACCGCAAATACGATAATCAGCACTCAAGCCTGTTTCTTCAATTCTTAGGGTTTGACCAATCGGATTACGATCTTCAAAGAGTTTCTCCGCCAATGTTTGAGAAATCACTAAAGAACCTGGCGAACGCACCAGGGTTGCTGCATCACTCCTCGCAAAAACATGTGGAAATGTATCCAATACGTTGTCATCAGCCAGACAAAAAATCTGAGAAAGTACTTTGTCTCCCGAACTCACGAAAACCTCTCGACGCAACAATCGGGTGACATCCAATACCTCCGGGTATTCATTCCGCAAAACGCCAGCTAATGCACCAGAAGTACGGGTTGTGTAAAGCAGTTGATTTTCGTTGCCCATCGTTGAGCGAATTACCCGATATAAATTTTCCGTATTTGGAAATTGTGTATTAAAACCGAGTTCCCAACGAATGTACATTGCAATGAGAATGACACACGTCATACCAATTGCAAGCCCCAAAACATTAATCGCCGCATGAAATCGCTGACGCAACGAACTGCGAATAGCAATCGTCAAATAACTCTTAAACATAAGTCTATCTCCAATAATCTTAGAAATCGTTCAATGAGCTATATATTTGATCATTCTATAGAATTTCTTGTTTCATGACATCCCGGGTTATTGAAGAAGTCCCAGATGATTCAGCTTATGTCGAAGACCGTCGGCTCCAGCATAGGTGTGTCCGGCTATACCCAATATGAACTTTCGTCTATGTTACACGCTGTCGATATTCTTCTAATCGAATAGGCGTTGACTTTGCCCTCAGTGCATCCACTGTTGCGTTACGATGACAAAACCTACTTTAAACCATCTTCAAAGAAGGGGATAAAATGCCCAGTTTAGACTACCCAATCCATAATCATGCACTGGTGCAGAAACTCCACCTGGCACACGCTGATTATTTGCAGGAATACTGTAAATATGATACAGAAATTACTGGAAGAGCTTACTATAAAAAAGGTAACAATCGCACTTTTTTTGTCAACGATCTCAGTATGAAAAACAGGATCATCTTGATAGGAGATGAAACCCCTGAGCTAATCGACGAATTGATTAAATGGTATGACAAATATGATGCAGAAGCTTGCAATATAGAGATCAACCCTTCGAATCTTTATACAAGTACTCAACGAGAATATCCTCCGAAGTTGATTGATTTGCTCATCCAAAGAGGTTTTTTCGTCAGTTCTTTTAGGACCGTATGGGTTTGCTTACCAGAAGTGTCAAAAATAGAATTTTCCAACGACATCACAATTAGGCGATTTGAATCAGACGAAATGGACGCATTTATAGAAGACTTGAATGTTGTCGATAAAATAGAAGATGAAGAACAGGCAAAGGTCAGAGACGATGAAATAAGGAGGGATGAAGGGAGCAACCATTGGATTCACTACATCGCTTATGTAGACGAGATTGCCAGTGCCACGGCCACTCTCTTTATAACTGAAGATGTCGGTTATCTTGCCTGGGGATATACACGACGACAGGCTCGTAATCAGGGGCTTCACGGATATCTTATTAATGAAAGAGTAAATGACTCTGCGTTACGAGGATGTTCTCTATCATTTTCCGTCACTAATTTCAATGACCAAAGTTCAATGAATTTGCAGAGACTTGGATTTCGGTTAGCATACAACTATATCAGGTTTGTGAAGAAACTCAAATAAGGGCGAAATCACCGTGCCCATCGGTTTAGTAGGGATGCCGTACACTGCCTCTTCAGCCAACTTCCAGTGTTCGTGAGGCTTCCCATACTTGGCAGAGGGTGTGGGGATGGTGTACAACTTTGACAGAAGTTCATCGAACCCATATACGAGATATCCTGCAGGATACCCGTAGCCCTCGGTTTGGACGCCTCGGGGCCGGCACCACCGGTTCTCACCCCCTCCTCAATAATTCGACAATATCATAAAATGGAATGTTTCGGCTGGGATAGGAGAGACTACACATTATTCGTCTCGAAGCGCTTGCGTCTAACGATGGGTGTGGTCGATGTAGCAGAGCTTTTATTTAGACTTACGACAGGAAAAAACGACGCATGTTCCGATGGTTCGGTATCCCCGTAAGCTTTCGTCGTCTGTATATCCATAAATCCTGCGGTACGCAGCATTATAGAACGGGAGCATATCGCCGCGTCTTCCTTTCAGGTCGTAGCCTTGAGAGTAGATTCTTCCATAAAAGGACTGCTTCAAGTTTTTTGGATCTCCTCAACAAAGTCGCCATGATCTGTTCTATACCAGTTTGGTTACGGAAGAAACCTCAGATGATTCAGCTTCTGCCGAAGATCGTCGGCTCCAGCATAGGTGTGTCCGTCTATACCCAATCTGGTCGCTGCTGCCACATGCCCGGCGTTGTCGTCTATGAACAGAGCCTGGTTCGGAGTTGCGCCCACGGTAGCCAGGGCTGCGAAGTATATGTTGGGATCGGGTTTTGTAAACCCGACCTCTGAGGAGTTGATGATGTAGTCGAAACCCCCGGCGATGCCCAGTCGCTGAAGGTCTGATGGTAATCTCGATGTCGCATTGCTGATGAGGACTAACTGAGCCTTCTTTCGACAAGCCCGCAAGATCCCCAGGACCTCCGAATTGACTTCTCCTGGCGATGCGGACCAGAGTTCAACCGCGCGCTCCGCGTTGGCTTCCGGGAAGTCCTTGCTGAGCAGATCCGCAATTCTCCGCCGCCACTCATCGTCAGAGATTTGTCCTGTGATCACCAGAGGGAGCAAGTCATCTGAGAACGCTGCTCTGGGGATGGATCCTTCGGGAAGTCCGGTTGCGCGTTCCGCCTCCCGATGTATTTCAGGGGACCAGATCCGAATTACCCCATCAAGGTCTGTCAAAATTACATTTGTCATTTATGTTTCTTATCTCGCAGTGATGTACGGCATTTCTATGGGCATCAATTGAATAAACACTGTTGTTATGCGTTGTGGTCTTCTCAATCAGATTCGACCGCATTCTCCAAAATGGTAAACTTGCGCCAATCAGAGTCGATTTCTGCTTGAATTCCATACGGAAGAACGAACATCGGATCTGTGTGCCCGAAATCCATCTGCGTAATTATGGGGAGCGAAGTCAGTCCTTCCTCGTCAGCGACTATCTGAAGTATGGCGTCGTCATAAGCATGAAACGAATCAGGCGACAACTCGTGGCCACCTGGTCTTCCAAAGAGAATCCCACTCAAAGATGGAAGAATGTCCATCGCAGCAAGAGACCGGAAAAACCTGGTTACCGTACTTGGCGGCGGTGTTTCTTCAGACGTTTCGATAAAGAGTATCGCGCCTTCCCACAATTCCTTGTTAGGCCAAACGTCTGTACTTCTTATCCAGTCGAGAACTTCGAGGCAACCACCTATGAGGTGTCCTTCCGTTTGCCCTTCTCCCTGGAGATACTGCCAACCCGCAGAGCCTTGAAGGATCCTCTTTCTTTTTTGATTCGCAGGATTTGCCCAGTCAAGACGTTCGACGGTCCAGCCATTTCGATTCTCCGGTATTTCACCAATATTTCCAGAATCAAATAAGGTCCGTCTAACGGAGTTCACCATGTAGGGAAACAACCCACCGTTCTCGGCAAATCCTGCCATAATTGCTGGACCATAAAAGGAGACAATGCCCGCCTTTAGGCACGCAAAGTGGGAAACGGTCGTATCGGAATATCCCACGAAGGGCTTTGGATTCTTCCTGATAAGATCAAGGTCTAGGTGACGAAGAATTCTAATCGAGTCATCGCCGCCAATAGTCGATATAATTCCTTTGATTTCTGAGTTTGAAAAGGCTTCCATCAAGTCATCCGCACGCGCTTTTGGATTCTCAGAGAGCCATTTTGGCTCTCTGAGTGTATGAGGCATCTCGATCACGACCAGGCCAAATGCTTCTTCCAGTTGCTTTTTTCCAGCTTCATATCGATGTGGAATTAGCCCCGGTCCACCCCATGACAGAGATACAGTGGCTACCTTATCTCCCTCTTGAAGCTTTGGTGGTTTAGTAAGCGATGGTTTCATTATATCAAAATGTGTAGGTGAACGAAAGCGATTAGCCTCAATTTTTTATTTTTTTACACACTATGCTTGCTGTCACTTATCCTCATTCTTGGTAGCAACGAAGACCATCTCTTTTTCGTGTTCAGAATTCAGGGTCTCGTCTGTCCAATCGCCTTTGACATCGGCACCTTGAAAGCCTGCCAATTCCAGCATCCACATCAGTTCATTTCGATGGTACCAGTGCGTCTGTCCGGTGTGAATCTCCTCTTTTATGAGACGGTCGCCTTCGTATAGTTCGTATCGCCGTTCTCGGACAGCATATTGCTCTACCGTATCTTCAAAAATTTTGTGGTGGTAAACCAGTAGGCGCTTTCCGTCTTCAAGCTCCTTGTTGGCGATCTGTTTCCACTCGCCAGGCCACGCGTGAATCTCTTTGGGTCCCCAGTAATAAAAACTATGGGCTGGGGCAACATTAAAGGCGAGAATTCCACCAGGCTCCAAATGAGCGTGGCATCGGCGGAGCGTTTCCAATGCCGCTCGCCGTCCCATTACACACTGGAAACCACCGCACGGGATATAGATGGCATTAAATCGATCGGGGAGATCCAACTGCTGCATTTGCTGCTCATAGAGCACGGGGTCCAGCCCCATCGCGTTCGCATGCTGGCGACATACAGATAGCATATCGCCCGAAATGTCCACCCCCTGTACATCAAATCCTTCTTGCAAAAAGGTCAGTAGTAACCGCCCCGCTCCGCATCCCAGTTCCAGAGCCTTACTTCCGGCTTTCTCAAGGATGCCTTTGTAGAATGACTTGTCTATGCGGGGGTCTGACGTCGATATCGTAGCCCAATGAAGTGCGGAGAGTCCAGTGTACAGATCTCGTTCGTCGAATTTCATGAAAATATCCTCCAAAATGTTTAAAGGTTTACCAATGATTTAGCCTATAAAAACACTTTAAAGGATGCATTTTGGAGGAGGCAAAGAGGTGTCAGCTTTTGCCGAACTTCCATTCTGAATCCAAAATCGCATAGACCAATCGATTCACCCACTTGTCAAACCGAATACCTCCCTCGCGATATTCCGCTTCTTTTGTCATTCCACATTTGATCATGATTTTTTCGGATGCGATATTTCCCTTGATACAGGAGGCAGAAATTTTGTGCATTCCAAGTTTCGAAAAGCCAAAATCAATGACCAACTTCACGGCTTCGGTCATATATCCTTTGCCCCAATAGGATCTGTTCATGAAATACCCAACATTTCCATCTCCACCACCATACTTTTTGCTTATCCATCGAAGGTCAACGTGACCAACCACTTGATGGGATGATTTGAGCACAATAGGCCAATAATAGCCTTGTCGATCTTCTTCAAACCGATGGCGCATAAAATCTGCCAATTGGATAAATGTCTCATCTCTTGTTTTTGTCGGGCCCCAACTCAGAAACTTCATGACTTCAGAATCGCTCATCCATTGGTGAACCATATCCAGATCACTTGAAGTATATTCTCTAAGAAAGATTCGATTTCCAGTTAGGTCAGGCATCAATGGTATGCTTTCATTAAGATAAAGCGGAGACATTCAGTATCCGGGTTTTGTTTTCCGCTTCACAAAAGATTCCCTTGTGCGCGGGAGTTGTGGCCTATCACCGTGATCGGCTCGGCCATTCCTATACAGACATTGCCACTCACAAGGTTCCAGTCACTGTGGCCACTCTCGACGATGCCTCGCGTCTGGCACGGTGTGTCGCCTCCAACAGTCGGAGATTTGTCAACATCATCGGCGCAACGGTTGCCCTGGACAAGAAATCTTTTGGCATTGTGCAGACGCAGAGCGGGATAAGCTCCTGGCTTCTTCCAGGAATTGCTACGGAGGATGTTCCCGACGATCACATGTTCCACGCCATCGCTTGCGTTAATGCCCCACTTGCCATTCTCTGAGCACACATTGTTGCTGATGATGTTGTGATGATCCTCCCCGTGCCCTACACCGCCGATGCCACTGTAGTCGTTGCCTGTGAACACGCTGTCGCTACATATAGAGTCGCGCACATGGCCGCAGAAGTACAGACCGTCTCTGCCGTTTCCAATGGCGATGTTGTGTGACCAAATGCTGCGTTCTATACCAGTGCCGGGGTGATATCCGTGTCCGCGACAAAAGCGAACCTGACAGTGGGTGACCTGGACATCCGAGCCGCCCTGCACGCTGATGCCGTCACTCGGCCAGTCGATGACCGCTACATTCTGGATGCGTACACCTCTACAGTGGACAGTGTGTACAGCGCTGTAAGTGAAGTCTTGCCACCAGCGCCCTTTGGGATCTCTCGACCCGCGCAGCGTCAAGTCGCGCAAGCTCACCTCGTCTCTACGGACAGCGGTAATACCCGGGAAGAGGCTGACGATCTGGGCTCCCTCTTTCACCCTCAGGCCCCTGTTCAGTGGCTCGCTCAAGCGAACGAGGTTGCCCTTTACCGACTTCACCAGCGCGTGGGTCCCATCCCACCATTGGCGAGGTCGGTCGTTCAGCCCGACGCCATCGTCTGCTACAAAAGGCACTCGTCCACGCAAGTAGATGCTGCGGGAACCTTTGCGTGCATCCCGAATCAGGAATCGCGCTCTGGGTGCAGCTATCGTCAGTTCAGTAGCTGTTCCATCGCCGATGAGGCTTATGCCACTTCGGAGGACAATCGACTGACGCAGCCGCCATTTGCCTGCCGGAATCCGAACGCTCCCACCTCGCTCGCCAAGGGCGTCAATCGCCTCCTGAATCCCCGAGGTAGCCGAATCCTTATTGAGAGATGCCGTGATTACTTCGTTCATCATGGGCTTACTCATTTCGCGCGGTCGTGTTATGTGTCGTGCGATCCTCTATCCGTCGCCGAATGTGCCAATTGCGATCTCGTATTCGTGACTGTCAGCGAACCCCACTTTTTCTGCCACCCTGACCGATGGTATGTTGCTTGCCCAACAGTCCCAGTAGGGATTCATTTCTGAAGCAAGGGCATGCCTGACAAACTCTCTAGCCACCGCAGTAGCAATGCCTCTTCTCTCGTATGCTTCAATCGTCTCGATACCTATGCCGCACTTGCCTTCGCTCACGTATTCTGCTGTACACCAACAGACAACAGAAGTTCCATCGAGCATCGCGAAGCCAAATCCCTGGTCGAGAAATGTTTCGAGGGATGGCCAGCCCCCCAGGATCTCATCTTTGACCGTGCCAATGTGCGCAAAGTCACCTTGGAGCAATTGGGCGTCGATCTGCCTGATCTCCAGCGGGAACGATGGGACGTCAATTCTCGATGAGCTGTCCCGAACAGAGCAGTAAATCCTTCTTTCCACGTTCGTGTGCGAGAGCGGGCCGAAAATCTTCTCCAGCCGGAGGCTCCATGCATCTGGTGAATAGTAGAGCTTGAAGAACCCGAGTTCTCTTGACTGACCCTCTGGCTGGATTTCAGTCGAGAAGATCTCTCGCAGCCCATTGTTGGCTTCAACGCCTTCAAAGTCTCCTACGAGGTAGATACACCGGCCTTCCCAGGCTAATACGGTCCTCGGGGTAGCTGGATCGTCTGCCCAGACTCTGGCAGGGGTTTTGCCATCGATAATGCTATCTACAACGAGGCGGAGGTTAGGCGTGTCAAAATGAGGCCGAATTGACGCGGTCTTTTTACTGTGAAGTCGGTGCATGGTGTCTCACTCTGTCTGCTTTTGTTAGCCGAACGCGGGGTCTAACCAACCGGTTTCGTGGCTATGAAAACCATGTCCGTATGCTCAGCGTTCAGGGGATCGGTGACCGATATTGTGGCCCAATGGACGGACGCCAGTCCGGTGTATAGATCGCGTTCGTCGTATCGCTGTTGCATTGCATTGTCCCTGAGAAAATGGTCAGCCTGGTCCTTACTGGCGCTTACGCCCCATCCGATCAAAGAATAGCGTGATTTCAGTTTCTGGTAGTCCTGGACACTCTGATATCGTAATATGTCTACCAACAGTTTGGATTTGGTCTAACCCTTTTAGACTCACTAAGGAAGGGTTGCCGATAATCTCAATTGCCGCTCCTATACTTTGAAGACCTGATAGACCTTCGATGCTTTTCAATTTGGGGTTATTCGCGATCCTGAGTCTTCTGCCAATCGATACTATAGTAGAGAGATTTCCCAGGTCGATCAGTTCCTCATTTTCTTCAACAAAAAGGCGTCCAGTGATCCTTGACATCCGGTTTGGCCCGTTTAGGGATCGAAGTGCCCTATTCTTTTGGATGTCAAAATTACCGCCAATTCTGGAAAGTGACTGAAGCCCAAATAATGTTTTCAATGACGCGTTTCCGGCTCGTCCTCCTATAAAGAAATCTCCTCCTACCTGTTCCAAAGACTCCAGACCTTCTAAACTTGAAAGATTGGCATTGCCGTCGATTATGATACTTCTGGAAATCCGCTCCACATTATGCAACCCGCGGAGATTTTTCAGCCCCAAATTTCCGATTATTCTAAGCAAGTCAATTTTTGAGAATCCCTCCAGACCGAGCAAATCCCTCAGATCTTTATTGTTGACAATTTGAAGCTCTCCTTTAATCACCTGCAAGTTTTTCAGGCCATCTAAGGTTTTGAGTCTGTCATTCTGTGCAATTTGTAAGTCGCCGCCAATACTTTCCAGCAGAGATAGACCTTGAAGATCACTCAGTCGTATGTTATCTCGAATTCTTAAATCTCGGCCTATGTTAACAAGGGTGCTTAATTCGTGCAGATTCTCTGTATCAGAATTGCGAAGGATGCCAACATCTCCATCATGATCAGTGCAATAATTCCAATTCAGATCGGAGGCCAGTTGCTGTTGTAAACATTCAGAAAGAAACTTGAGTACTCTATGGGTGTAGGCAGACCATTCACGCTTGCCGACGTCAATCTTTAGCTTTTCAATATCTAAAGTCTCAAAGATTTGAGTGGATAAATTTCTGCATTCCGAATACAATTTGACAAAACCGTCAAACCCTTGAAGCCCATTTTGCTGGCCATAGGGTCGGTTATGAACCTTCCAGTTGATCTGCATATTGGTCCACTGAGGACCCCGATCATCAAACGTCTTCCTTATGAACTTTCGTAAGTTCGTCTGATAAAGGTAGATCAGTATTGGGTGAATCTTATGAATGATACTCAATATCTGGTCTATGACTTCTCGAATGGTACGCTCTGGCGTTCCAAAGTAAAGCAGGGAATCGACGGTTTCATGGAATATTTGACCGTGCAAGACAGCAATTTCGGAACTTGATTTAAGTTGCGCGGCAAAAACCTCCCACCTCTTGATCTTCTCGCTTATCCAGGCATCCACAGAATCAAAATAGAAAGGATCGCCCATTCGTACAGGATTGGGGCGATGATCCTCAAGGATGTCACAGGCTCTTATACCGCTTCCCTGAAGGTGTAGCGATATCAATTCAGCAGTAGTAGATTTACCCGAACCGTTGAAACCATCTACAATGATCAGCTTCGAATCTCTCATAATTGATTGAGAATCTATCAAAAAGTGTCCGAACCATTGATCTTTTTCGAGAGGTAGCAAATTCTATCCAGATAGCTGCCTTGTCATAACGGCATACTCGCGATTCACACGCCATCCGTTGACTTCATAGAACTTACGCGGAACAATCGGAGCAAACATTGATGTCGCTCCTCTCTGCTTGAGAATTTTGGCGGCTTCCCTCAGAAGGCCGGAGCCAATCCCTCGGCGACGATAGTCGGGAAGCAAAGCGATGTAGCTTATGCCTGCGACTCCGCTTGGGCTAATCAACGCATCAACACAACCGATTAACTCTCCATCTACGCGCGCCAGTAATCGAACCCGCTTCTGATTATAGTGACGGTATTGATCGATCCAGTCGGGCCAGACCCACACTTTCTTCCCAAGTCGCTTGACAAACGCTATCATATCTTCCAGCTCTTCAGTGCGATATTCTGAGACCACATGCTTCAAGGACCGGGGTTGGGGTGCGGCCTCAATGTCTTGAAATTCGGCCTCAACATCGGTTATGATCCTGCCCCTCTCGAAACCGCGATGCCCAAGAAAGCGAATGGCCTCTGCATGGCGGACGTCGATTCCCTTTATCGTCCCAACCCAGGCGTGCGATGTTGCAACATTGAGATGGCTGCCTCCCTTCGATTGGACGGATTCAATCATCTCGGATAACAGAGCAGTCCCAATGCCCTGTCGTCGGTATTTATCTTCCACGTAGATCGCGCGAAGTGCTTCCCCCAATACGCTGGCAAAACCGATGATTTTTCCAGCGCGTACCGCGATTTTTGAAAATCCCTTTTCTTTTGAAGGCAGAACAAAGTCCCTGAATGACTCCAACCAGCTTTCGAGTGGGGCAAAGGGAACTGCCTTTTTCCAGCCAGCCTGAATCGCCTCGAGATCATCAGAAACGGGTGTTCTAAAATTTACACCAACAGGCATAACAGGGTGCTTCTGTTTACTCAATTCCATGAGACGCCCCTTATATTGAGTAGTCTGTCAAATAAGTTTATTTTTTACTTTACTGGACGCCTGCTTAAGACATGCAGGCGTGACCCCGTATAAGAGCATTACGGGGCAGGCTCCAAGCGGTTGTCATTGCGGCATGGTTTTAGCCGCCACGCGAAGCACAACGCCAGTAATCCAGTCTATGAGAAAATATGTCAGCGAATTTTTTTGACAGAGCACTGAGCAGATTGCGCGCATAGCGTTTCCTTTTCTTTGGATTGATCCAAAAGTGCATCCGCTCATGGGTATAAAGTGAGAAAGAGTCTAAGCCGAAAAGGAGGTGAGGCATTTGTGTAAAATGATGACGGTTCCTCTATGAGGGAGAGGCATGCGTATGCCACGAACGAGAATCGAACAGAAACAACAGGTTGCGCTATTCGCTTTGAATGGCGTTTTTTTTGTTTCGGCCACTGCACAAACGGATGCTGTGGCCTTTTTTATTTGGAGGTACTCTATGGATATCCCGAAAGATGGCTGCTGTCCACGGCGACGTTGGGGAAAAACGGAATTGTCCATCCCAGTAATTGCCTTTGGAAGTGATGGATTTGGCAATCGGTTCGGCCACGTAAGTGATGAAACTGCCATAAGGCTCATGCAACGCGCTGTAGAACTGGGTGTCAATCACTTTGACTGCGCTCGATGCTATGGAGATTCGCTACGCAAAATAGGGTTGGCAATCAAGCAAAACGCAATCAAACGAGAGGATTTAATCATCACTGGCCGAATATGTTGTCACGGTAGTGGTCAATGGGGTCTCTTTGGAAAAGGAGATCCTGAATATGCATCAGAAATCGCTGATTATTCGTCAGATCGCGTGCTGCCAGATATTGAAGATCAACTCAAACGCTTAGAAATTGACCGCTTCGATGCGCTGCTCGTTCACGGCCCCTGGCCTGTTGAACCATCCCTTGCACCGGGCGGTATTCTCGAAGGTCTGGAACAAGCCCGAGATCGCGGTCTGGTAGATTTTATCGGCTATGGCATGCACCACCCTCCCTTTCATTTGAAAGCCATTGAATCAGGGCGGGTTGATGTCCTTTTGACCTACTCTGATTACAATCTGCTTCGCCAAAATGCAGCGGATGATATTCTGCCAGCGGCAGCAGCGCATGACATCGGGGTACTCAACGCCTGGTCTATTTTTAGAGGTTGGCTAACGGGTTTACCCGTTGCGTCGTTTGTCCCCCGACAGGAATGGAAGGAGGATCATCACCAGGCTGAAAATATCCGGCTCTGGTGTAAATCGCAAAATGTTGATATGCTCCAACTCGCTCTACAATTTTGCCTGCGAGAAGCTCGAATACATGGCAATCCAATTGGCATGATGAATATTGAACAGTTGGAAATGAACGTGGCTGCTGTATTAAAACCATTGCCCGATGAAGTATTCGACGCTTTCAAACTGGCGCACTTATGACCACATGAGAAATTCCAAAAGCACGTCCCATTGCGTTAATTGTCCTTTTTTACAGCACTTGCCAGAGCACGATCTTCTGCGTCATAGTCGAAGATGGACTGATCGTATGCCTCTGGAGGGTTCTCGCGTGCCCAGTCAACCGTACGCTTCATGCCCACGTTCAAATCCGTCCTGTGTTCCCAGCCCAGTTCTTCGCGGATCCTGCTGACGTCGTAGATCAGATCTTGCGCGGGGTTCGCCAGTTGTCCGAGATGGTCGGGTAGCTTGTCCTCGGGGAGCGTTCGGATTTCGCCCTTCCAGCCCGCAGCCTTTGCAATCGATTCAACCCATTCTCGCTCCGTGCAGTAATTTCCGTCTCCCACGTTGTAGATGCGTCCGGTAGCTGAGGCGTTTACTGTCGCGGCGACAATGGCCTCGGCGACATCGTCGATATATCCGCGGATGAAGCGCCAGTGCATGCTCTCTTCACCCAGCAAAATCACCGACCGACCGTCGAGCATCTTCTTGAGGTATCCCCAGGGACGGTGATCGCCGGGACCATAAACGGCAGGCAATCTGAGAATCGTCGTGTCGAACGCCTGTGAAAGTATTCGCTCCACGGGGATCTTGTCGTAGAAATCCATGTGTTTGTGCGGGTCGTTGTCAGACCGAAGCGATTCGCCGCGGTAGGGATACAGTCGCGTGCGGAGGTCTCCGTCTTCGCGGATGGGGACTTCCTGAAGCGGACCTGTTCCGTATCCTCTCATGATGTCATAGGCGTGATAGACGTCACCGCTCGAGAGGACGACAACTCTGGGCGCAACATCCTGCATGGTGTCGGTGAATGTCTGCGCGAATTGCTCGTTCATGGCAATCGTGTCAAGGAGGACATCCACCTTCAGCGATAGGAACTGTTCACGGAAGTCGCCCAGGTCCAGTCGATTGCCGTGAATATGCTCGACGCTGTCCGGAACGAGATCGGCGTTGTGCTTGCCCCGGTGGAAGACGGTGACGGTATGACCGGCTTCAGCCAGCCTGGCGACAGCATGGGCACCGATAAAGCGCGTGCCACCGATGACGAGTATGTTCATGATATCATTGCTCTATATAGGAATGGAATCTAACCGATGTCCTTCAAGATCTCTTCGGGGAATCTCAGCAGTTCAGGAGTGACAGCAAGCCGCTCGCGAAACTCCCACACATTAAGTTTCTGTCCTGTGTATAGCCAGTGAGACAATCGATCTGCGCTGTAAGATGCCCAGATGATGCCCACCACTATTTTTTCTTCTTCCGAAAGTGGACTCAAGGCAACATATCCCTCCCAAAACTGCCTTGTTTCCTCAGTTGTGAGGAGTCGAGCGTCCCCAGCTGGATCATGAAGAAGCCAGCGATCTTGGACCATTACGAGATCACAGAGCCGGGGTTGAAAGACAGCACCAATATCTGTGTACGCCACATTCTCTCCATCGCGGATAGCATTCGCCGAACGCAAATCGTAGTGCGTCAATACCCAGGCTACAGGAACATCGAGAAGCCCGGAAGGGAGACTGTCTGTGAGAGAAGTAATCGCTTCCTTTGCCTCATTTGGAATCCGGCTCCACAAAACCGACCTCAGGCGTGGACCCACGAAGTCGCGAACGGGTCTTTTTTCCCGAAGGCGGCCGGGAAAGTGAACGGAGATATCATGGAGCCTGGCCAACTGCTTACCTGCCTCGGGGAGAATCGAAAGGCATGTGGAATCACACATTGTTCCCGGCAGAGCCCGCTCAACCGAAAGACAGCGATTCCCTATCGGCTCAGCAAGCTGACCGTCCTGTGTTGGGATGATGACCGGGACCGCCGCGCCCCAGTTGCCAAGGAAGTTGATAAACTCAACCACTTGATCAGCAGAGAAACCCCTGCGCGAGGAGCTCAAGCGAGCGTAGTATAGCTGCTTACTTGTCTCGACACGGAAGACCTTCGAGGTGCCGGGAACGACGGAATCGACTTTCCCTCTGATTCCCCACCGATCCTGCAAAAGCCTCGCGATATCATTGGTAGAGAAAAGTACCAAGCCCCACCCCTTTGATTCGATCTGCACAATCGCCCTGTTTTTAGAACGGTTTAGTTAGCGTATAACATCCCCGTAGGGCACGGTCGTGTTATAGGAGTTTGTCTTTTTCGGACTCTGAGGACACACTCAAGCGTTTTGCTTGCTCGGCTCGGTAGCGATTGATCCATTGGGCGTTGAGGTCATCAGCCAGACGCCTGTGGCGTGTCTGAATCTCACGCCCGGATGGTAGCTCTAGCTTGAGAAAGTCAAGGATGCCACAGGTCTCACCGACGGGATCGGCGGCAAGGTCTTCGTACTGCACAAGGTAAGGCTGAATACCAACCGAAGCAAACCACACCCGCCATGCCGCATTGTGCTCATTGATCATCTGAACCAACTTGCAGATCTGGTCGAAGTCGAACCTGGGTTCCTGTTCTGGCTGTTCCAATTCCGACTGATCGGTCTTGAACCAGATGTTGGTTTGCTCGGCGCGGTGCCAGGACACGGCCTGCGCCAGAACATCATCGCGCTGGAGATAGACAAAGCGCGTATGGCCGAACACTCGGTTCAACAGGTCGATATCGCCACCAGTGATAGTTGGATAGACCGCGCCCAACCTGTCGACCACATAGTCCAAGGTTCCCCACATAATCCTTGCGGCAAACACGCCATTTTGGGTCCTGCCTGCGGCAAGGGCTGCTCGCACATATTCGGAATATTCAAAGACCTCATCAGACGAGTGGACAATGTTCCATCGGGCGGCCCACATTTGCTCGTCGGGCTGGCGGAAGTATGATTCAGGACGACCCGCGACTTCCGTGGACGTCAGCAATCCACACAACAAGGTACTGCCTGTGCGTGGGGTGGTGCAGATCAAGTACGAATCCATGTGTTCCATAGACTTGTTTTTTTATGTTTTGCTGTTCAAATGGATTTCGAATCCCCACCAATGTTCTGTCTGCTTGTAGTGCGCTCTCTCGAAGGCATTGACCATCGGAAAATTTGTCGCCGCCGTTGATCGAATGCGGGTTCTAACCAGCCGGTTTCGTGGCCACGAAAACCATGTCCGTATGCTCAGTGTTCAGAGGCTCTTCCGAGAAGTTACCCTTCACCTCCACGTCGGCGAATCCCGCCAACTGTAGCATCCAGAGCACCTCATTGCGATGATACCAACGCGTCTGGCCCACATGCACCTCTTCCTCGGTAACCTGGTCACCATCGTGGACCTCATACCGACGTTCCTGCATCTGGATCTGTTCAACTGGGTCCTCTCCCGTGTCTCGTAGATATACCAATAATCGTCGGCCGTCTGGAAGCGCCTTGTTTGATCGCAATGTCCATTCTCCTGGGTAGGTCTTCGCTTCTTCTTTACTGCCGTAGTAGTTCCGGTTCCCCGGAGAACAGGCGAATACGAGTTGTCCTTTCGGTTCCAGGTGGGTGAAACAACGTCGCAATGTCTCCAATGCCTCGGCGCGATCCATGACACACTCGAAGCTCCCACAGGGGATGTAAATGGTACTGTAGCTATGCGGAACGTCGAATGTCTGCATAGATTGCTCATAAAGGACCGGTTTGACTCCGACACGCTCTGCATCCCGGCGGCACACTGCCAGTTGATCTGCTGATATGTCTATTCCCTCAACGTCAAGTCCATCCTGTAGATAGGCGATCAACAAGCGACCCGCGCCACACCCTAATTCGAGCGCTTTGCCTGAATTCTTCACGATTATGGAACGATAGAATTCCTGGTCTCTACGGGGATCGGTAACCGATATTGTGGCCCAATGGACGGACGCCAGTCCGGTGTACAGATCGCGTTCGTCGTATCGCTGCTGCATTGCGTTGTCCTTGAGAAAGAGGTCAGTCTGGTCCTTATGACGTGGTTGTTTTCAGAGAATCGAATGTTGGGTGCTCTTTAACTACAGCCTCTTCACGTATGCCGAAGAGACATCACCGATGCGGAATCCAACTCTGGTATAGAGCGAGACCGCAGCTATGTTGTTTTCGCGGCAGTTCAGAATCACGCGCTTATATCCTTCCTCTTGTGCCTCAGACAGTGCGAGATTGAGCAGATGGTGCCCTATGCCTTGCCGTCGGTGCTCCTGATCTACCCCAAGCCATCGCAAGTAACAGCAGGAGGCGAGTTCGTCAAGGTTGGCGTAAACTTGACAACTGAACATGCGGCATATTCCGATTCTGGAATCACCAGAGAACGCCCTCACGAATATGTCGGGCCGTTCTGCATGTGTCGGGACTTTCTCGACATTCACCCGCGCTGCAATTGTAGTTGGGATCACTCCTCCTATTCGTCGCTCCAAGGTCAGATGGGCATCGTGAGGTGTGTATCCATTCTCACTGAAAAGTTGGCGGACATGGGCGAGCCGATCAGACAGGACGCCAACCTTATAGTTGTGAAACGAGTATCCGTGATAGAGCGGAAACGCATCAATGTACCCATAGTCTGTTAGCAAGCCTTCTGCGCTCTCCAGCAACAACTGCCCGACCACTGGGAAATCTGGCACAAACGCCAGGCAACGGATGATTCCGCATTCGGTGTCTTCGCCACGTACTTCGGCCGGGCCAGCACAAATGTGCGCGAACCCAACAAGCTCGGCATCGACAGACGCAACAAGCAACTTCTGCTCCCTATCTGTTGCCAGTGACTCGCTGTCTTCCAGATTTGGTACAAGGCCACTTGCGAAGTCTTCGGGAACAACCGAATAGCTGAAGGGGGCCTTTGTCGTTGATTCCGCCCAGACCTTGGAGAGACTACCCGCACGATACAGGGGCCACTCTTCAATCGCAGGTGAGTGCTTGTACATTCACTGTTCTCTCTGCTGTCGATAGGAACGCGTTCGGCTAACATTTGGCATCTGCGACGGCGAAAGTAGTTACGAACTATTTCTTTGACATCTTTCAGAGCAATCTTAAGCCTGCACATTGGCATAGAAATTGACGATGTTCCCATCCGGGTCACGAAACCAAACAGATCGGCGCCCCCACGATTGGGTTGTAGGCGATTTAACAATCTCAACATTCATGGCTTTCAAACGCTCAAATTCCCGGTCGACGTCTTCTACCTCAAACTCGATAGTATAGCTACCATATCCAACTCCCTTCAGGCATCCAGGAGCCATCTTCTCCGTGCGTTCTGAGGAGAAGATTGACAAATCTGCACCCTCCGTTGGAATGATCTCAAATATATTTCCTTCTTCTGGTTCAAGTTTTAGTATTTCTCTGTAGAAAGCGCATAATCTGTCCACATTCTGCGTTATTATACAAATGCCAGTGAACCGCATGATGAACCTCCAGAAGTCTCAGTGAAATTCTTTTGGACGGCGCAGGACGCGTCGCCTCCTTCGAGGTGGGAAAGTCACGGCTTGCGTATAAGGTTCTCGCCGTGTGCGCACGGTCGTGTTATGTGGTGTTACGCATCGCTCTGGCTGATTCCCTTCGCCGTCATGAACCGCGGTCGATCCAGGACGTTGAAGCTCCTCGAGTGCAGAGCCGACATGTTCGTGACATACGCCTCACCCGGATCTCCTGTCAGTTCCACCACACGCAGAGGATGACCCCAAACGTCGGTGGGTTTCTCCATGAATCGTTGCCTGCGATCCTCGGAGTCCCTTTTATGAGTTAGATTTCGCAACCAGGTGTGAGAGGCAAAGAACCTTTGCTTTATGTGCTTGACCTTCAGGTCAAGCTGATGCGGGGTGAGCTCGTTGTAGAACTTGCACACAACGTGGTGTGAACCCTCAACCAGAACCGTGCCTCCTCCTTCTGGATCGACCTTACTCAGAAAGCAGAAAATGAAGATGTCGCGGAGCTGGTCAACATTGCGAAGCGGGTTTCCGTGCCAGTGCCAGTCGGTTGCGATGTCCCAACTTTCTCGCTGCTGGGGGAAGGTGTACAGCACAATGCCGCGATCTTTCGGGGGACGCCACCGTCCCTGACCGAGCAACTGATCTACCACTGCTGCAAATTCTGCCGTCATGGCTTCTCGAAAGATGCGAGAGTTTCTCACGGATCGGCTGACTCCTCCCGGGTATTTTCGCCAGGTCGCAGGATCATCCCGCAATACGCCCTCTCTCTCCAGCCGACGCCAGATCGTTGATTCCATCTCTGCGGCGTCTTCGGCCGTAAAGGCGCGCACCTTGACGTAGCCTCGGGTGGAGAGTTGCTCAAGGTCTTGTTCGTTCAGTGGTCCGTCAGTCGTCATGGAATTGCCTTTCTATATCGGTGAATAGAATGAATTCGCCACTGATGTCAATCATGGCAGAGGGTGTGGGGATCGAACCCATATACGGGATATCCCACAGGATACCCGTAGCCCTCGGTTTGGAAGCCTCGGGGCCAGCACCACTGGCTCTCACCCCCTGCTCAATAATACGACGATGTCATAAAATGGAATGTTTCGGATGGGATAGGGGAGACTACACCTTATTGGTCTCGAAGCGCTTGCGTCTAACGATGGGGGTGGTTGATGTGGCAGGGCTTTTATTCAGGCTTACGACAGGAAAAAACGACGATATCATGCTCCGATGGTTCGGTATCCCCGTAAGCTTTCGTCGTCTGTATATCCATAAATCCTGTATTACGCAGCATTTCTTCAAATTCAACTATGTCATAAAACCGTTCATTATAGTCGAATAGTTCCGTCGTAGTGAGCTCTCCATTCACATACACTTCATATTTGGTCAGGTTGCGAATGACAAGTCCACCGTCTCTTTCAGACCATAATGAAGTAATCCAAACAGTCGAACCATCAAGCCGGTCTTCGATTTCAATTTCCGTTTCGCCTGATTTTCCAAACTCACCTTCTTCAGGTGGCGTCTTGAGGTCCAGAACAAACCATCCACCGGGCAAGAGATAGTCCCAGAGTTTCTGAAGCGATTTCTGAGCAGCTTCCCGTTCATAGAGATGACCAAATGAACGGTCCGGGATGAAAATGAATCCATATTGTCGCGACAGGTTGATCTCTTCAATCAACTGTTGATGCAGCGAGGGATCTAAGCCCTTCTCTGCGCATTTCTTACGACATTCAGCCAGCATATATGGTGAAGCATCTACCCCATCAATATCCGCTCCTGCTTCCAGAAAGGGGATTAGAAAATATCCTGTTCCACACATCGGTTCAAGGACCGGGCCTGGTCTTCCAGCTTTCTTCCACTTGTTCAGGTAGAACGGAAGCATATCGCCGCGTCTTCCTTCCAGGTCGTAGCTTTGAGAGTAGATTCTTCCGTAAAAGGACTGCTTCAAGTTTGGGTCTCCTCAACAAAGCTGTTATTTCATATTTCGCCTGAGCCTGAGGTTTATGCAAGTGTACTCTTTTTCCATGAGGAGAGTTCGAATGGTAATCAGTACATAGTTTCTCAACATGGTAGTGCTCCCGAGAGATACCTATATGATTGTCGGATCAACGCCTGGAGGATACGCTTCGTGTTGAGGTTTGTCATCCGTGATTTCCCACCAGGGTGCTTTGTCCCCAACGAATATGTGCTGCGAAGGTATAACCTGGGGATCATCATCGAGAAGCCCGCCAGGTATCCCGATCTGAGGGTACCAATCTTGCCTCAGTGGCAGCGGCGATCCGCACACCCCACAAAATTCGCGCGTGATCCGTTCCGATTGTTTGTATGACGAAATCAACGCCTCTCCTTCGACATACCTGAAGTCATCCTTCTCGCACAAGGCTTCTGTCCCGAATGCGGAACCATAAGCTTTTCTGCAATCCGAACAGTGGCAGTTCACCATGCCCAGGATCGGGCCATCCACCACGAACTGGATCTTACCACACAGACAGCCTCCTTTGATCATGTCTGGCTCCTATCATATTGTCGGTTAGATGCGTATTGCGTTGTCCGCGATATGCTGTTGGGATGGGGTTCAAGGGATATGCCAATGCCTTACCGTGCTGTTAGCCGCTGGCACCAGTTGATCTCCCCAATCATTTCTATGGCGTGTCGATCCACCAGTGATACACGTTCGTCAAGTGCTGTTCATACGCATGCGACGCCTGTAGCAGCAGCCGATTCCGCTTGTGTGGATTTAGCGATCCGACCACGATGCTGTTCGAATATGCTGCGATTCCCTCTTCGCGCATCCTCAAGTAGATGCCGTCATCCCAAGCAAGGCCATCTCGTGAAGCATACAGAACAAAGTGACCTTTTTCCTCTTTCTTACCCTGCAAGAATGCACTGCGTCCGTGCATGAAATAACTGCCGTTTAGCACGGCCATCTGAGGATTTCGGATTCTCTTCTGGAAGTGCGCGATCTTCGGGTCGGACCAGGTGTGGCCGCAGTCGTCGCTAACCACATAGTCCATCGTGTGCTCAGCCTTGCTGTTGTATATGTACACAATGATGCTTCCGTTATCGCGTATCCCCATGGTTCCGTACGATTTCCCGATGGTGTCGAAGGGAAGCTCGCTGCGCTTCACGAACGTCCGGCCACCGTCTCGGCTCACGTGCAACTCGTACACATGCTCGGGCTTGTTGCCCAGGAAATTGATCTCGTTGTCGTTCTTGAAGTGCAACACGAGTATCTCTCCGTTGTAATACCGTGCATCGTAGAGCCTGCCCCGACTGTCGCACAGTGCAGACGGCTCACGCCATGTGTGCCCTCCATCCGGACTGCTGATGTATGTCGGCACCTGAAATTGCCTCCAAATGACATTGGTCGTGATATCACACACAAGGAAAAAGAGGACGATTTCACCCTTGTCCGTCCGAACTGCCTTCTCGGCGAAAGCGGATAGTTTCTTGCTGGTCTTCCCACTCTGCCCGGTGTCGAACAAGTTTTTCGAATAGGCAACCACGTTCCGGTCGCTCCATGTCTCGCCGCTGTCTTCCGAGCGCTTGTATTCCATCCAGCCCCTGGCCGAGTGGCCCTTGTCAAGCTTCTTCGGGTTGTGGCGTTCGGCGGAGCAGTTCGGATAGAAGGCGAGGATCTTCCCGTCTTCATACTCCACCAGTGCATGCCCAAGATTTCCACCTCTTCTTGCCGGGGAGTGATCGACGAAGAGAATCCCATCGTTCGGTGGGTTTTTGGGGGTGACTTCGTAATCTGCTTTGTTTGGATGTGCGTCCATAAGTGTCTTCCTGGATGAATTTAAGTGCCTTTGTAGATATTGGAGGAGTACATTTCAAAGCCTTCAGGGCCGGGGTAGCCGTCGAAGAGGTTGCATTCGGGTACATTGCCGGGTGCGCCATTTTTGAGCCAGTCGATGAAGATGGGGTCGGCATTGCGGTGTTCGAGTTCGGCGAGGCCCGATGCGTGAAGGTCTTGAACGCGGTCGGGATTTTCAGGAGCGATATTGTCCAGAGAGCCGTAGGGGGTGAGGATGCTGTCTTCGGGGTTGGGGTGCCACTCGAGATAGCCTTCTTGATCGAAGACGGTAAAGTATCCGCGTTGAAGATGTCGCATCGCTTTGCCGCGCGCCACGCCTGATAGGGCGATTTCGCGGTTGCCCAGGCTGTTTTCACGCGCAGTTTTGAGGATGTCATAACTTTCGATATTGTCGGGGATAGGTGCACCTGATAGGTTAGCGATGGTGGCGAAGAAATCTTGTGGTTGAAAGATGGCAGAACTGCGACCTGTGTCGCCTTCGGGGGTTTTGATGAAAAGTGGGATGTGGATTTCTTGTTCGCGAACAGGTGCGCCTTTGCCGAATCTGCCGCGTTCACCGACGTTGGTGCCGTGATCGCCTGCGACGAGGATGGCGGTGTTTTTATCCAGGCCTGTGGCTTCAAAGGCTTCGAGGAAGCGGCCAAAGCAGTGGTCCATCCAGGTGACTTTGGCTGCATAACTGGCTTTGATGCGGGCTTTGGCTTCATCGGGTAAGTTGGGACTGCTGCGGGCTTGCGTTCCTCCTTTAAATATGCGAGGATCGAGCCGACCGTCATAGCCGGGCGTTTTATCGTATTTGAACATGAATTCGGGGGGTACATCCCAGGGTTCGTGAGGGTCGAAGCAGTCGGTCCAGAGGAAGAAATTTTCCCGGTTTTTATTGTCGCGGAGAAACTCTGCGGCGGTGTTGAAGAGTCTGGCGCAGTTCCAGTCGTCTAAGTTGTCGCGGCCTCTGTTGGTGCGGGCATATTGAATGGTTGGTGTTGGGAGTTCGTCTTCAAGGATGTCAAAGAGCGGGTCTTTTGCCCAGTTGCTGGGCCATTTGGCTTCGTCATTTATCCAGGCGCGGTCAACTTCGGCACCGCGAATGAAGGTCCAGGTGTGAAAGGGATAGTCGAAGGCGTGGCCCCCGTTGACGAGGTGGGGGGTGTCGTGCAGGAGTTGCGTTGCGTAGCCTGCTTGGCCGAGGACATACGGCAGTGCGTTGGTGTTGAAGGGCAGTGGTTTCCAGGCGTGAAAGGGGCTACCGTATTTGCCGGTCATGACGTCGGTGCGATAGGGGATAGTGGGGAAGCTCGCTGCGAAGGCACGGTCAAAACACCAGGATTGTGAGGCTAAGCGGTCGAGGTTGGGGGTTTCGATCCAGTCATTGCCGTTGGCACCGATATAGTCGTAGCGCATGGTGTCGATGATTAAGAGAATGATGTTCATTGCAAATCTCCGAAGACGAATGGACGGATTAAAACTATTGAGGTCGAAATAAGCTATAGACCCATTTGTCCCGACACAATAGGAATACATACCGATCGGGCTGCCATTTCTTCATTGCTTTCTCTCGCGGATTTGTTCATATAAACAAGCCGTTATTATCTTTTTAAAACAGGAGGTTATCGGATGTCCAAGCCGCTTTATCAACTGGACTGGCAGCGTTGGGAGCAGCCGGTTCTGTCGGGGATGACCACAAACCAGGACTGGTGCCGGGTGACGTTGTACAGCCCGACTGTTCTCCGTATGGACGATACGTATAAGATGTGGTACCTGGGCAACCGAACGGCCACGCGTACGAGCGATATGGATCTGGGGTATGCCGAGTCCCCGGATGGGCTGACCTGGACGCCACATCCGGACAATCCGATCCTCAGCGGCGGGTTGCCGTGGGGCCGTGCGTGGCAAACGCCGCATGTGATTTTCGACAGCGATGAGAATCTTTACAAGATGTGGTTCGTGATGGCTGACAGCCGTCCGGATGAGGGGGGTAGGGCGATCGTTCTGGGACAGAAGCTGGGGTATGCGACCAGTTCCGACGGTCTGGCATGGGAGACCTACTCCGAGTCGGTCTATCCGAGCGGGCGGGGACCGTGCGTGTTGAAGGAGGGACCAAATACCTACCGCATGTGGATGTGTTCATCCCCCAGTCCGGACGGAGAATTTGGAGATCTGGTAGGGAATATCTACCACTTCGAATCGACCGACGGCATCGCCTGGACGCGGGATCCCGAACCGATGATCCGGGCTACGGAAACGCGCCGGAGCGTGGTCTATCCGAGCGTTTTGCGGGATAAGCAGGGATATACGATGTGGTACGGATGCCATGTGGAGGGAGGAATCTTTGAGATTTTCTGTTCAACGTCGGAGGACGGACTGAATTGGACGCACCACCTGAAGGAGTCTTCGTTTCCCGCAACACGCGATCCGAACGATTTCGACGGACGATACACATCTACGCCATGCGTACTGGACGACGGTGACCGCTACCTGATGTACTATTCCGCCCGAGACTGGGGAAACCTCTACCGGGCTGGGGACGGGACGATTAAGACCGACGGCGCGGGTATTTACCGCCACATCGGAGTGGCCGTATGTCCGAAGGAATAAACCGCTTTATTCGAAGATAGCCAATCTAATTACCCCACCAAAACGAGTCAAGTCCACTCAGATTTTAACGTTGCTCCGACGACTTTATTCGCTTCACGACGGGAGCTCTCTTCCTTGGAGGATAATCTGGGTGCAACCCGGCCATTCGCGGCGTCTGGGGACGGATCGGTCCCCAGTTGATCGCATAGGGGTGATCCTTACAGAGTTGCTCAATCTTTTCCCAGGTGGCGAGTACGTTCGCCTGTTCTCTTTTGTCTCCGTTCCAATACCGGGTCATTCCAGCGCGAATGTCGATCATGTGTCGGGTGTGATCCAGGCCTATGCGGACGAAATCGATCCGCGCCCCGAATCGCTCCGGTTCGTCCGTAACCTTGCGTGACGCCTGGTCGAGTAGCGCGTAAGCGCGGTCGAAGAACGCCTTGTCATAGACATCCGGGTATGCTCGTTCACTTGCCCAAAAGATGCTGCGCGTCTCCTCCATCAGATTCCAATAGGCCTCGAGTTCCGTGGCTGCTGGGCCGAATGCACGTTGATAGTAATTCTGTAGAATCGCCTGCCCATCCTGCGACGGATCCCACAAGAGATGCGCCATGAGATAGTATTGTGGTCCGTGCGTTGCCCAGTGTTCCCATACCATATCGACAAAGATGCCCATCGCTTTTTCACCGATCAGTTTGAAGTCCTCAATTGCTTGTATGAGAGCCACATCCGGCTGCCCCTGAGGCCAGCCTGCGGGGTCACCGACATTGGGTCGCCACATCATGTGCTTCGCGACCTTCGACCACGCGATGTATTGCTCTTTGTGTGTGGAACCCCTGGTCGAACCACGGTCGATCAGGCCGTCTCGGTTGAGGAAATTCGCCACGCTTGCCACAATGACATTCTCTGCCGGAACTTCGCGAATCGGAGCAGGCCGGGAATGCCCGTAGGCCAGCATCATGACATAGTAGTCTCGATCCGGATAGCGCTGCTTGAGTAGCCGCGCACATGTGTTAGCAAACCGGACGTGCCGATCAGATAGTGCGGGCCGTTCCTGCCTGGTCCCTTTCCAGTGAAACGAACGGAGTTCGCCATCCGGATGGTCCCAGGCGCAACAGGGCTCACAAACACAATGCCCGCTAGCTCAGCCGTCGTTAGGCGACGCATTGAAGACGCGTTGATTTGGGTTTTGGTTTAGTGCTTTCTCTACATCCGAGAGCCATTGCTGCGGTACCTCCGGATTCGATTGGCAGAGCTTGGCGTATTTGGGTTGTGGAAATCCGCTCCGCGTTCCGTCAGGCTGAAGTGCGAAGTATTCGGGGTGTGTTTCATGAAATCGCTCCCACCAGTCGCGGAATCCATGCCCCCCTTCCATTTCGAGGGAACCCAACTGCAGCCGTTGACGGCGTGTCCACTTCTGGGATCGACCGTATGATCCCCTGGGTGCCAGCCTGGAGTAACTGAACAGTCCGGCCCGGAAACGAATACGGGGATGGTAGCGATAGGTGAAGGTCGCGAAGCGGATGGATTCCTGCGGGATGATATCCTCGCCGAGATCGCCAGGCCAGAGCCAACGCACGCCGAGTCGATCGTGCAGAAACGTATAGATCGCATTTACAGTCCCATACTCTTGCTGGATTCCCTCGATCCGTTTCCCGTTGATCTGTGCAATCAGGTGGTTGGGATCCCAACGGTCTCGCCCCGCGATTACGAGGTGTTTTTCGCTCGCCGCGATGACGATTTCCTCGGGGTGTTGGAAGTCAAAGTCGATCTTTGGAAACAGCGAATCAAGCGCCGGTTGGTAACCCACCCAGATGGCCCGATCTGGGAATTGGCGGGGTGGACCGTCGATCCATTCCGGTCGAGTGCCACAGGTTTTCTCGATGTAATCGGCAAGATTAATCGCGGCTTTGCGCGTGAATGGTGGTGCATCTGGAAAGAGGATCAGCGGCACCGGTTTGATCCCGGCTTTTTTGTCCACGAGGGTGAACTCGGCGGTATCGGCTGCTGAAATCGAGGTTAGCACGATGGAAACGGTGCGGAGCAGCTTGATTTTTTTTAACATGTTTTATTCCATTCATATACACTTAATATTTGGTTAGGTTGAGAATGACTTGTCCTCAGTCTCTTTAAAAGGACTGCTTCAACCTCAACAAATCGGTTCAGTAGCCCGTATTATGCACTGTCTCAATCACCGACTATCTTATTCTTTCTAAGAATCGGAAATTCGGCACCTTTCATTCCGGTGTCTGTCAAATATGTAAGGTTGCAATGATGATACGCACAGATATAGCTTCTACGTAATTTATCAGATGAATTGGAGCCGCTTCTATGTAGAACATGCGAATGAAAAATAGCGATTTCACCTGCGTGCATTTCGATGGGGACCTGATTTTTATCATCCACATCTTGCGCGAACCGACCTGCGTAGAATGTTTCCGTTTCTCTCAAGAATACATGATCAAGTCGTCCCCATTTGTGTGAGCCTGGTATCACCCATAGACATCCATTGCGGATCCCTCAACCTGGTTTATCTATGAAATAGTCTGTGCAATGCGAATAGAGCCTTCCAAAAGAATCTCTCCGCGTTCGTCTTTTCTCTCGGTCCTCCAGTATTCTCGTGCCCTCTCAAACATTGATCCGAGAGTTTCAGACTCTTCAAAATAGCTTATGAGATCCATATTCGCAGCAAACACACGCGAGCAATCAACAATCTCAACTTCATAGAGTTCAGTATCTGCTCTTTTCGAATTGAACCGTCTGGCAGCACGCTCGTCTGCCCAGAGGAAGAGGCAATCAAATCGACTTGGTCTATATGGAAACTCTCTGAGGCGAACCGTCTCCCAGGCGACTTCCAACAGGACCCTTCCCGTTGAGGCCGCATCTGGAATCGTCACGGTGAGAGGACTGGTTTGCACTTTGATTAGGGTTTGGCGCATCAGACGGTCTTGAAAGTTTCCCGGTTTCACAAGGGTCCCAGAGGAAAGCCCGGACTTCGCTGACCAAAATAGTAGAGTTCCACGACCAATATCAAGAGCCATAGTGTTGGACGCCTCCCTGTAGTGGTTTGGATTTGTCAAAGCTCTCCCTCGCTTTAGGGAGGAGTGAATGTTCCGAATCGTATATACTATGTTAGGCGCCTCGCAGACCCAGATCATGGTTTTTTGTCTTCGATACTAACAATAGATGGAATCATCCGAGCAGAAGTTCCGAGAATGAGGGTCAGTACTCCCGCCGCTAAAAACCACGGCTGCGGGCCAAATACATCGGTTACGGGACCTATCACGATGAGCCCAAGCATAGTTGTAAATTGCACGGAACTATGAAGAGCGCCAAATACACGGCCTTGTAGATGGGGATCGACATTGGCCTGAAGGAGTGCGCGGAGAGGCGCGTTAATTAGCGAGCTACCGACACCGCTTAAAGCTATGCCCGTGATGGCCAAAGCAAAGCGGGTATGAGGGACTATACCTACGAGTATTGTTCCAATGCCATACACGATCCAGCCTAAGATCGTCGTCATGATTCGGCGACGGAATCCACCCCAGGCCCCGACCAGAAGACCTCCCAGGACAATGCCCACTCCCCAAGTAGAATTAAACCAACCAAGTTCGGTAGCCCCTCCATTGAAGTGATCTGTTATCAAGAGGGGCGAGATGGTCATCTTCGTGTTCCCAAATATGTTTAATACGGCAGCAATTAAGATTAAGTTCCGAAGACCAATCCATCTCCACAAATAACGAAATCCTTCCAGCATCTCAACCCAGATGCCGTCCTCTTGGCTTTGCTTTTCCTCCATCCTTTTGGGCTGTGGAATCATAATGAAGATGAGGGGACCGATAGCCAGCATTGCCGTCAAAACATCAATGGCCAGTATGATATGCATCTCGAATAAGGCCAGTGCCAGCGCCCCAAGAGGAGGCCCTCCCATGCTGAGTACTCCATGCAGGGTTTGATTCGTTCCCTGGATTCTGGCCAGATGTTTTTCGGGCACCATCAGAGGCGTGGAAGTTATCATCGCCAGGCCCTGGAATGCACGACCAATACTCGCCAGGAAGTTTACTGCGTAGATATGCCAGATCTCGATAATTTCCATCCAGAAAAGACCAGCAAGACCTGCCATGGCTATTGCAACAAGCGTATCCGAGACGATCATTACAATTCGGCGGTTCCATCTATCATTCAGTGTGCCAATGATAGGAGCCAGGAAGACTTCTGGCAGGTAGGCGACAAGGACTGAGGTCGCGAGAATTGTCGCAGATCCCGTCTTTTCTGTAAGCCACCACACCAGGGCAAACTGTGCAACTTGAGTTCCAAGAGACGATAGCGTTTGTCCAGTCCAGATGGTAAAGAAGCCGCCAGCCCATGCCCCGTCTCTATTCAGATGAATCAATCATCTCTCCTTTTTATCTGAATCGGCGAGAAAGAACGTTTCCCTCTTTTTAAACCGAAAACTCTCATCGGGTACGACAAATTCCAGTTTATCACACAAAAAAGAGCCAGACGGAGCTGAATTTTGAAGCCGTGCACAAAGCTCAAGGCTCTCGTCTATGGATATGAACTCAGCAATGGTCATGTGTGGAGCTATGTTGCGCCGGTGATACGCTTCGCTGGAAAATGCTGATGTCCCGTGGAGGATCTGCTTTAAATTATCGATAGGCTCTCGTGGCCTTATCGGATACGAGACGCCAGGGTGCCTGGTTGAGGCATGCAGCTTGTCGTAATAAAGCGTGAATAGCTGGACATCCGTAAGGACGTTGTTGATTTCATCGATAAGATCAGGCGTCATTTCCCGGCTCAAGGGATCTGACACAGAGATGTGCGTCGAACAGGAGTCAGCAGAGCGGGGGTCATACTTTGCTCGCAAGAGATCGATCTCCTGAGATACCTCTGGAGGGGGCATGATAAGGATGAGGCCAAATCGGTAGTCGCGTTGCCAATCTTCCCACTTTGATGTGTCTTTTACGTATGGAATCATGATGGACTCTCACGGGGTGATAGCATCGACGTGTTAGTCGTTCGTGACGCGTCTTCTATTTCGCCGCTGATCAGCAATATACTCACGTAGCTTCTCGATCGCGGGAGAATCCACATCCCGAAGCGGCATGACGGCTAACGTCTTTGACTTAAGAAAAAAATACCTGGCTTCGGTTTATACCCCATTTTTCGATTTACAGCAAGTATTCGTTCATTATTGGAATCATTATAAGCTGTAGATCCATTTGTCCCGATGTAAGAGAAATACAGACCGCTCGGGCAACATGCGGTCCTTAAATTCGCCTCTACCTGGTCCGGGCGGTACACGCTCCGCCTCCTCAAAACCTAACCGGTGGAGAAGCCGGACAGACCGTTTGTTTGCAACAACGCATTTGGCTTCAATTTCGCCGAGGTCCAAATCTTCAAAACCTACCTGCAGGATGCTCCGGACAGCCTCTGACGCAAAGCCCTGACCCCAATAAATGGGCGACAATTCGTAGCCTATGTCGCCCCGCCGGCTCTCAATGCTTTCTGTGCGTATTCCGCAGTTACCGAGTAAGATCCTGCTTGAGCGATCCGTGATGGCCAACTGAAACTTACATCTTGGATTTTCTTTGGACCAGGCGATGCACTTATCTACAAAGCGGACGCACTCCTCTCTGGTGTAGGCGGGCCGGTAGTAGTATTCCAGATACTTGGGGGCCCTCCTGAACTCAGCGATGGCGTCCACGTCTTGTTTGGTGAACTCTCTCAGGAGCAGGCGTTCAGTCAGCTTTTCCATATAGAAAGACCATTTTGAATTACGTTTGAAGCCTTTGAAAAGCCTTAAGAGTTGACGGATCAGTGACTATTTCCCTTGCGGCTTCAATAGTCAACCATTTGGCAGCATAGAATTCCTGTAGATCAATGTTGAAATTGCTGCCATCTGTAAGAAGCAAATACCAGATGTCATAATGAGACTGACAGGGTTGTACTGGATTTTCTATTGGTGTAATGGTCAACAGAAATGGTTGTGGCTCGGATTTAAAAAAACTCCATATTCCCAATTCTTCACCTATCTCACGGTTCAAAGCTACCAAAAGCGTCTCGTCTTTATCTATATGACCACCAGGAGAAAGCCAGAGGCCAGACTTTTTATGGTGGATGATAAACACCTTTTTGCTCTGGGAATCATAGGGCAGAAAATAGACACAAAAATGGGTCTCCGGATTTTCATCTCGCGTTGGTTTTCCTTCTTTCACTCTTTGTTTATAGCGACTATAGGTTTCCCCATTGTCACATATATCACGGTTGATAACTTTTGCAATTGATTCTTGTGTTTTCATATTGGAGTTTCCCAGATACTGTTTCTTTGTTTTTCCTGTTTTGCTGTCTTTACTTGGTTACGGTCCAGTAGGTATTGGTGATATGTGGTGAACCCGCGTAGGGTTTGCCGTCGTGGCTCCCGTATAATTTCCATTGGTCAAATCCGCTCAATCTCAGTAGTAACTGAAATTCCTCCTTGTGAATCCAGCGAGTCTGCATTGGCACTTTGGCTGTTTCCCCGTCATACTCAAATGTCCAGGTATAGGTTTCCGTCTGCGATGTCAGATCACATATTTTTGAATAATTAACCTGAATCGGTTTCCCTGTCTCGGGGTGCATGCACTCACCGAACTCCTCCTCTGCTAGCGGGATGTTTTGGTGAAGGAGTATGTCTTCTGTATAGGAGGGAATGTAGAAGTTCAGGAGTAGGCGTCCTCCTGGCTGCAGATGCTCATAGACACGTCGAAGGCAGTCTATTTGGCTTTGCTGAGTCGGCAGCATCATGAAGGAACTGGCAGGTATGAGAACCGCTGCAAATTGGCGGTCATAGATAAAATCGGCAAGATCCTGTTGTGAGATTCGAGAATCTATATCTGAAATTCCCAAATTTATTGCTTTGTGTCTGAGTACTTCCAACATGGGAAGCGAAATATCAAATCCAAAGATATCAAGTCCATTCAGAAGCAGAGGCAGCATTTTACAACCCGTTCCACAGGCAGCCTCCAATATCGCACCGCGCGTGTTCTGCAATTGATTTCGGTAAAAATGTAACTCCCGTTCATTTAGTACAGAGCGGCCACCAGTCTCGTTCCATTGGTCATAGATTAGCGCCCACCAATGGGTATCATAGTTACTTCCAGTCTCTTGCATGAGTACCCCTATGCAAAGATAGGTTTTGTTTTTTCGTTATATACAGTTTTTATATAGTCGGGTTTTCTCTTTATTTTTCAGTCATTTAATGAAATTTTTAAGTTTATTGCTGCCAGCAAACCTTCATAGTCAATCGACTTGAAGTCTGTAGTATCAATCTCAAAGATAGAGCCGCCTATGTCCAACGCCTTATACTTTTCATTTATCAGAAATTCGTCGAATTGGTCGGACGTTACCAAATGATCTGTATGGCCGGGATGGCGCTCCCCAGATGCAGACCGCGCTTTGAATCTTTTAAAGAGCACATCAGCATCGGTTTTGCACAGGATCTGAAATGGCTCAAAGTCATGTCTCTCTTTTAATTTTAGGAGTTTTGGCGTATCAAACTTGGGAATAAATGCTGTGTCAACAATAAGCGATCTTCCCGCTTCAACTTGAGTTTTCAGGAAACAATGCGTAAGCGCCCAACTGGCATGGATTAACTCTACACGAAATTCTCTATCTTCCCAGCCAAGGGTATCGAAGAGGACTTCCTTAATGCCATCCTTGCTAAGAAAGGGTAGGCGGAGTTGCTTAGCCAATTTTCTCCCTAATGTTGTTTTGCCAGTACACGGAGCACCGTTAATAATAATAAGCAAAGATTTTGTCATTCGTCGTGAACTCTCCATTCATATACACTTAATATTGGGTCAGGTTGAGAATGACTTGTCCTCAGTCTCTTTAAAAGGACTGCTTCAAGTTTAGGGTATCCTTAACAAATCGGTTCAGTAGTCCGTATCATGCCTGGATTCAAATTCTGTGCGCAAAATCCCGAATAAGAGCCTATCCCAACGTCGGTTGGACCAATATATAGCCTCACGCTCGCACCCCTCTTGAGTAAATTCGAGCTTCTCGAGAACTCGGATGGCACCCGTATTATTGGCGGCTGTCACAGCCGAAATTCTGTACAGGTCCAAATGTTCAAATCCAAATCGAAGGATTACCAGTGCGGCATCTGTGCAGTACCCCTTACCTCTATCCCTCCTGCGGGCAATGCCAGCACCGAGGCTGGCGGTACGATTTCTCAAGTCGATTCCCGACAACTGAATATCGCCAAGGAGATTTCCATCTGGACTGAAAATGCCCAGGTAAACTTGACTCTTTCCTTGTTGCTCCTGGATCTCCTCGAACCATTTTTCCGAACCCTCGAGTGAATGACCGGGCCTGACTGGTTCTGTCGGTATTGGCTCTTCGAGTTCATAATGTTCCCAAAGGGTGCGGCAATGCTCGCGTTCCATTGTCCGCAGTACCACTTTTTTACCACGTAATTCGATCATGAGAGATAACCTCGTGTTTATCAGATCTCACAGTCTCTTTTCAAAAAAAATCACATCAAACCCGGATATCTGCTGTCGTTCTATTTCACAATATCCGTTCTTTTCATATAGTTTGCGCGCCGCAATCTGCTGCACTGTTGTATCCAGGCAGAGTATTTTATAACCCAAATCAATTGCTCTCATCTCAAGTCTATTCAGAATCGTCTGGCCAAATCCTCGTCTTTGAAAATTGGGATGAACGAGCATTCTTTTAATTTCTGCCTTATCATCTGAAATTCGTTGCAAAGCACCTATTGCAACCAATTTCTCTTTGCAGAATCCCGTCAAAAACTCGCCTTTGTCAGATAGATATGTCTCTTCAATAGTATGCAGGTCATTGTCCTGAGCGCCGCTGCCCGCATTCGCTCCAACCTGATCCAGTGCTAAGTTGTGTAGATTCCAGACTTCATTGTGGTCAGAAGCCTGATAGCGACGAATTTTCAGCATGAATGTCTCTCTTTACCTCGCTTCAGGTGGGAAAGACAGCTTGCGTGTTAGCCGTTCGTGACGCTTCTTCTATTTGCGCCGCTGATCAGCAATATACTCACGTAGCTTCTCGATCGCGGGGGAATCCACATCCCGGAGCGATGCACCAGCCGGGTGTTTGTGGAAATTTACCTTTTCGTCCAGTTGGGCTTCAGCACTGAGGATCGGACAGGTTAGGTCACCCAGTCGGCCTTCAGGTGCTGAGAAAGCTCCTTGTGGATACGGCCAATCGGTCCACCGGCCAGAGGTAACAATATCTCCCGATTGGGTCTTTTCGAGAAGCCCAAAACTGACAAATTGATCAAGTTTGTAGAAGCCAATGTGTTCTTCGGGATGTCGTAGCACCTTGCGAATATATCCCAGAGCCTCGAGGCAGGCGCTTACCTTAGAGGCATCTGTTTTCCAAATTGCCCAGTCTATATCGCTGTGAACCCGCAAGCATTCGCCTAACAGAAAATCCAAAGCTCACCCACCACCCAACCAATGTGGAATAGAACGAGCTGTCAATACCTCATGAATCTCTCTAATCAGCCCAAGCTGGATGGGATTCGGATCTTCTATGCATCCATGAATTACAATTTTAGACATGGGTCGAACTCATAGGAAACATGCCGCTTCAGTGTTCTGAAGCGGCATGACGGCTAACTACGGGATTAACGAACTGTTATGGTAATACATACCAGATCTATGTATATCCAAACTTTTCCTTTGTCTGTTCACTTCTTTCGAGTGGGCCAAAATAGTTCACCTTCATACCTTGGGAACCTTCTGTAAATCCCCCACTTATTCTTGGACAATGTCTAAAGTAAATAGATTAGCCACATTTATTCGCCATTTGCAAAAACAGTTTGTTGAACATCCTTAAAGGTTCTTCCATCTTGATTAACCCATTCAAGTGGACCAGCAGACTGTCTTCCAAGTATTACGGACGAAGCCGCACTTACACTATTGAAAATAGTGTTTTCGGTAAATTCAAGATAGTCGTCCTTCTCAGTTAATGCACCTGAATCCAGTAGCTTCTGCCGTAACTTGATCCAACCTTCAGAGATGGATTTGGAAAGTTGCTTGTTGCACTGAGAGCCAGCGACTACAATATAACCTCTTTCAGATTCGTACATTTCTGCATCAAAATTCTTGTTTTTCAGCGTAAAATTGAGGTCTTCAGATTCTGGTTTACCTTTAGGGAATTCTTCTTCGTGGACTTTCTTAACAACAATCGGTACCAAGCACTTGAACCCCATTAACGGTAGTATGAGTTTTATCTGTTGAAGGAAATATTCCATATCTGATATATCAGCTTCAGGCAAAGCTGGCAAGGTTGGCGTAGTACTATTTTCAATTTCCGCCGTTTTCTCATCTTTTGCTAAGGTAATAAGCTTTGATTCCAAGAATCTAATATGGGATTTAGTAAGCATCTCATCCTTGCTAACAAAAGCAATAAATTCTGCGAATTCTTTAGTCCCCTCTCTGAGATGCTGCCTCAATCTATCGCTAATTTTTTCAGCTTCGCCAATGTAGATTTTCTCGGATAATACATCATTGTCTGGAGCGGATTTTAAAAAATAGACACCTGGTTTTCCAAGCTCATCCCGCTGAACTATCTTGGAGATAGTCGAAAGTGGAGAGTATATAGCTTTACCGGACCAATTGCCAATTTCAATGGTTCTCGGGCCGAATTCATTTCCATCAATTAGATATATTATCAGCTTTTTCCCTATCATTTCAATAGCTCCTGTTAGAATAAAAATATCGCGAAGTAGCAAAGAGATTATAGTTAGGGTTTTTATGCCCTTTCTGTGAATTTACCAGTTGCGGCTTCCGCTCCGGCGAAGCCGGATTGTCACGGCAGTTGCCGTTCCAATCTTTTCATAATCAGTTAAACTGAAGTGACATAGGAAACTGTTCCCGAAGGAGCGTAGGGAGCGTAGCGAACAGAGCTGTCCTGTGTGTTAAATGAAGTCGTGGTTTAGCAGGGAAGAGGTCTTGGTGGAACAGTAAGTCCTCTATGACGGCGAAAGAGGATATCTATAAACCAATAACTCTGTTCCAATCAGCAATATACATATAAATTCTATTAAATTCACTTGGAAGTAGCA
>VXRD01000045.1 GCA_009838845.1 Gemmatimonadota bacterium
CACCCCCGCAGTCCCGCCCGACTTGCCCCCGCGAGGCCTGAAACGCACACCGGGAATATCCTTTGGAAGAAGCGCGATGATCCTGTACTGGACTTCGTCTGTCGTCAACTTGCTTTCTTCTGCAGGCGTGAGATAAATGGTCAAAAGTGCGTTTCTCTTTCCCTGGCGGTTACCCGTATTGAACTTCGTCGCAATAGCCTCTATGTCCAGTTCCTCCTTCAGTGGAATAAGGATATCTTCGGCTATTTTAAAAGTATTACTCGCCTGCGCCAAATCGTACGTACGGGGCATCTCCACTGTCAGCCTAATCGCGCGGGTGGGTTGATAGCGGAAGGGTTCTTGTTCTATTTTGCCGTAGATGTGATTGCCCAAAAAGAGAAGAACGCACGCAACGGATAGCGTTGCCCAGCGATAGTGCAAAGTATTGGCGACCACCCTCGCGTACAGTGCTCTGGCACCAATGGCGCGGTAACGAAAATACAGAAAAATCACCAGTGCAATTGCCGCGGGAAAACCAATTTTGGCAAATAAAGGCAGGGCAGCGATAGTACGCGCAAATGCGTCCCACATATCCCCGTAATCAATTTTACTGAAATCCGTATAATATATATACGCGCCCACCCCGACACTTGCCGCGAGTACAAAAATGCTTTTGAGAACGCGGTCAAAGGTCTGACCACCTTTATCAAAGGCGCGAGATGCGGCCAATGGAATCAGAGAAAGCGCGACACAAAACGATGCAATAACAGACACGACAACTGTCACAGAGAATTGCCGCATAAAGAGCGAAGTACCCGAATCAGTCACAAAAATGACCGGAACAAATACACACACAGTGGTGAGCGTAGCAGCCAGAACCGGGAGACCAATCTCCTCACTGCCCTCAAGCGCTGCCTGTGTTGCACTCTGGCCCTCATCAAAACATTTGCGAAAAATATTCTCCAGAGCCACAACAGCGGGATCCACGAGCATCCCAATAGCGACCATCAGCCCCATCATCGAAATCAAGTTCAAGGTGATATCAGCGCCCGATTGCCGCAAAAAATACATGATGAGAAACACCGTGAGCGCGCTAATTGGAATAGCGGAGCCAATGATGAGCGTACTGCGGAAGTTGCGGAGAAAAATAAAAATGGCAATAACGGCTAAAAGTCCCCCCATAATCGCCGAATGGCTGAGGCTGGTTATGCTGGCAATAACATCCGTTGACTGATCTCGCACCAGAAGCATTCGAAATTTATCTTTGCCAACCTCCTCGTTGATGCGGACGAGTTCTGCACGGGCACGCTTGCAAACATCGACCATATTTGCCGTTGACGATTTATGCACAGAAAGATAAAGAGAAGGTATGCCATCAAGACGATCAAATCGACGAGCGGGGGGATAATCGTAGGTAACCGCTGCAACGTCGGACAGCGCCAGGTTTGGACGAATGGGCAGATTGCGAATCTGGTCAACGGTCTCAAACTCGCCCACACTCCGCACAGCAAATCGCCTGTCGCCATCGGTGACATAACCCGCCGAGATATTGATATTATTTCTGCGAAGCGCGCGATTGATGGTGCGAAAATCCAATTTGTGCGCAGTCATAGCCCGCTGATCAACCTCGACGAGGAGATCCTTTTGCTGTAAACCCCTCAATTCAACACTTGCCACGCCATCGAGCCGCTGCAATCGCGGCAACAGGTGCTGGTTATAAAACGCGATGAGATCTTCGGGATCTTCACCGAGCCACGAAACAGTATATTCAAGAGCCGGAATATCTTCGGTATCAAAACTTTTAATCCCAATATAATCCACGTCTTCTGGCAAATCTGCGCGGACCTGATCAAGCCTGTCGCGCAAATGAATGCCAACGAGATCCATATCCGCATCCATTGCAAATTCCAGGCGAATGGTCGAAGAAGACGCATTGGATGTGGATCCCATATTTTCAATACCGGGCATAGTGCCCAATATCTCTTCAATCGGTCGCGTGATAAACCGTTCAATTTCCTCGGGAGACGAAGAGGGATACCGGATAGACACAAAAAGAACCGGAAACGTCACGCTGGGCAAATATTCGAGCGGCAACTTGAACAGGGAAATAAAACCCATCACCACGAGACTAAGTGCAATCATAATAGTACTGATGGGCTTAAAAATGGCAAAGCGGCTGAGTTTCATGTCCTTTTACGACCTCTGCATCGGGATGCTGAAATATGCGAAACCGTGTTTTTTGACTACCTGGTCGTCATTTTTCACAACAATTTGACGACAACATATACATTTTTCACAACATGTCAAGATTTGAGCTTCGCATCACCATTGATTTTAGGTACATAATTGCGTATCCTGAAACGCTCATAAATGCAAACGACACCAGAGAAAGGAAAGAAAATGAAGCTCACGTACATCATGTTCACAAAACACCTCGAAGGCATGGACGTTTCCGAAATCATCGAATCCCTCCAATCCGTAGGCGTACAGGGCGCGGATTTGTGTGTGCGAGAGGGATATCCTGTAAACCCAGACAATATCGATAAGGCACTGCCCGAAGCCGCCAAACAGTTTGAAGCAGCAGGGCTGTGCATTCCACTCGTAACAGCCCCCGGCGATTTTAGTCGCCCGGACATCGATTACGCCGAGCGTTATTACGGCGCTCTCGGTGAAGCTGGCGTGGCGCACGTAAAACTGGGCTACTGGCATTGGTCAGATGCGAAACACTACTGGGATCAGCTGGATGAAATCCGGGGCTGGATGGAAAGCTTTGAGAAATTGTCGGAAAAACACGGCGTAAAAACCGTAGTACACAACCATTCGGGCAAATCGATGGGACTAAACTCGTGTGCCGTCATGAACGTGGTCAAGGGATTCAACCCCGAACACATCGGCGTATTCTCCGACCCGGGACACCTGTCGATATGTGGCGAACCCATAGAAATGGCACTGGATATCGTGCGCGAATATCTCTCAGTCCTGGCATTTAAAGACCTGATTCGCCAGCGACCTCTGGGACGAACTGTACAGGGGACGCCCACGGGTGGGACAATGCGACTGGGACAGGGATTTGGCGATTGGCCCGCAGTCGTAAAAACACTGGATCGATTAAACTTTGAAGGTCCCGTGAGTTTCCACAGCGAATACAGCGGTGAACCCATAGAAACCGTAATTGACCTGGCGCGCATTGATGTGCGCTTCTTTAACGCAATGCGAGCAGAACACGAAAGCGCGTAATCTGTGCCTAACCTTCTCTACATCTTCGCCGATCAACTCCGCCCGCAATCCTGTGGCTATATGGGCGACAACCGCGCCCGCACCCCCAATATCGACCGCCTATCATCTGAAGGCATCAACTTTGTCAACGCCACCTCGGTCTATCCCGTGTGCAGCCCGCATCGCGCATCCCTCTTTACGGGCTGTTATCCCACCACCAATGGCTACGTCATGAACGAATTGAGTGCCCGCACCGATTTGCCAACGCTTGCCGGCACATTGACGCAGAACGGCGTGAATTGTGCCTACATCGGCAAATGGCACATTTACGCAACCGAAGGCAAAGTTTATAAACAGGCCGGAGATTTTCACAAGAATCCCGCCAATCAATTCGTGCCCCCAGGCCCGCACCGACTGGGATTTGACCACTATTGGGCAGCCTACAACTTCAACCACAGCTATTACAAGGGATTTTATTACGAAGACAAATTTGAACGCATCGACATCCAGGCCTATGAACCCGATGCCATGACCGACCTCGCCATCTCCTATCTCGAAAACGCGCGCGAAAATCCAGAACCCTTCGCCCTCTTCGTCTCTTATGGCACACCTCATCAGCCCTGGAACTGGGACAACGTCCCCGAAGAATGGGGTATGCACTTCAAAGACATGGCCTTTGACCTGCCGCCAAATTACCGGGATGGATCAGGAGAATACTGGCACGCGTGGTTCGACCGCGATTGGTGGATGAAATCCGTCAAACCCAACCTCGTTGAATGGCAGCGAATCTATGCCGCTATGACTGCCAACCTCGACTGGAACGTGGGCCGAATTTTAGACGCGATAGACAGATTCGACCTCGCGCACGACACCCTTGTCGTCTTCACATCAGACCACGGCGAAATGTTTGGCGCACACGGTCGCGTTCAGAAAAACATCTACTATGAAGAAGCTGCTCGCGTCCCCTTTCTCATGCGCTGGCCCAACCGCATCGCACCCAAATCCGAAAGCGATGCCTGCCTCAACACACCCGATATCATGCCCACGCTGCTCTCACTTATAGACGTCGATATCCCCGATGGTATCGATGGATTTGACCTTTCGCATTGCGCATTCGGCCAGCCTGGAGAGGAACCCGAATCCGCATTCTTACAGGGCATGGGTCCCAGTGTCGATTGGGACGATGGCTTTGAATGGCGTGCTTTGCGCGACAAACAATATACCTATGCCATTGAAAACCATCGAGAATCCCTCTACAATCACCGCGAAGACCCCCTGCAATTGCACAACCTCGCCAGCAGCCCTGACCATGCCAGAACAATCCAGCATTACCGCGACCAGATTCGGACGCGCATGGACGCACTAAACGACACCTTTGAACCCACCACCTTTTACCGCGATCACTGGATCGAAAATGGCCGCGTTATCAGAGGCGCACGCGATTGAGGAGACCACCATTGACATCAAAACGCCCCAACATCCTCTGGATCTGCACAGATCAACAACGTTACGACACCATCCACGCCCTCGGCAATGAACACATCCAGACGCCCAACCTCGACCGCCTCTGCGCCGAAGGCGTAGCATTCACACATGCCCACTGCCAGAGCGCGATATGCACGCCCAGCCGCTCCAGCTTTCTCACCGGGCTATATCCCAGCACCGTACACGGCAATCGCAATGGCAATGCCTATTTCCAGGCAAATGAACGCGTACAACTCATCACCAAACGCCTCGCAGATGCCGGATACGATTGCGGCTTATCGGGAAAACTCCACCTCGCCTCTGCATGGAACGGCGAAGAACAACGCGTTGACGATGGATATCGCAAATTCTGGTATAGCCACTCACACAGTCAAGGTATCGGAATTGGCAACCAGTACACCGACTGGCTCACCGAACAGGGCATAGACCTCGGCGATGTCTTTCAAACAAAAAAAGACGGCACGTATGGCAACTATCGTCCCGACATGAATCCCCAATACCACCAGACCACCTGGTGTGCGGACCGCGCCATTGAATTTATCGAATCCCCCCACGACGGTCCCTGGCTCATGAGCGTCAACCCCTTTGACCCGCACGGACCTTTTGACGCCCCCGACACGCACAAATACAATCCCGCCGACCTGCCACCGCCGCTATTTCGCGAAAGCGACCTGCAAACACAAACGCGGCTCAAACGCTTCTTCGCAGGGCAAGAAGGCAACCCACCTGGCGACCGCGAACAGCACAACAAAGCGTCCTACTACGGCATGATCGCCCTCATCGACGAAAACGTCGGTCGCATGCTCAACGCACTTGAGCGCACGGAACAACGCGAAAATACCGTGGTCATCTTCACGAGCGACCACGGCGAAATGCTCGGCGATCACGGCCTCACCGGCAAAGGTTGCCGCTTCTACGAAGCCCTCGTAAGGGTTCCTCTCATCATCTCATGGCCCGGCACCTTTCTCCAGGGCCAGCGCGCAGATGGCCTCACCGCGCTCTTAGACATTGCGCCCACCCTCGCCGACCTCGCCGGCATCCCTCTCGAATGGACACACGGCAAGTCCCTCATCCCCATTCTCACAGGCGAACACCCCGGTCACGCGCACCACGACTTTGTGCGCTGTGAATACTACGACGTCGTCGATAAATTCGCCCCACACGCCTCTGAAAAACACAAACCCTGTTGGGCGACCATGTTGCGCAACAACCGCTACAAACTCGTCGTCTATCACAACGAAGACTACGGCGAACTCTACGATCTTCGAGAAGATCCCGATGAATTTCACAACCTCTGGGAAGACCCATCCCACACAGATCTGAAATACCAGCTCATCAAACAAAACTTCGACCACACCGTTATATGCGCCGACCCCGGTCCCGAACGCATAGGAAGATATTAAGCGTTTCAATGGAGAGCGCAACATGAAATTCAAAACACCGTTAGACGTCAGACTCGCTTGCAGAGCCAACGAACTCGAAGGCTTCGCATCCCGAGCCCTTCCCGGTTACCTGTGCGTCAACGTCGCTTTTCTGGACATAGACTACGCCGACGATTTCGAGGCATTCTGTCGCGCCAACCCGAAACCCTGCCCGCTGATCGCTAAAATGGAACCCGGCCAAACAGACTGTCCCGAGTATGCACGCGCCCTCGACATCCGAACCGACCTGGGTTCATACGACATCGTACGCGATGGCGAAGTCACCGAACGCCGACAGGACATCGTGGACCTGTTCGACGACCGAACCGTTACCTTCCTGATCGGATCGAGCGTCTCCTTCGACGGCCTCCTGACCGAAAAAGGCTACCCCGCCGCATTCGGACCAACCATCCAACTCACGTCGCTCTCGTGCAAAACAGTCGGGATCTTCTCGGGCAACATGGCCGTCACCATCCGCTCCTTCGATCCGGCTATGATCGACGATGTATGGGAATTCACCAGCCACTTTCCCGGGTGTCACGGCGCCCCAATCGGAAGAAACAATGCGGACGAACTTGGTATTGAAGAACTGAACGTCAACATGGACGGTCACCCGTTTGAAGTACCCGAAGGAACGGACCGCTTGTATTGGGCTTGCGGCATCACACCCCGCATTGTCGCCGAACAGGCCAGGCTCCCCTTCATGATATCCTACACCCCTGGCCACGCAATGATCACCGACATCCCGACAGAGAGCCTGTACCAGGCCTGACCTGAGATACCGTTATATGCGCCGATCCCGGTCCCAAACGCATAGGAAGATATTAGCATGAACCAGCGCCCCAACATCCTACTCGTCATGAGCGACGAACACGACCCCGCAGTCACCGGCTGTTACGGTCACCCCCATATCGAAACGCCACACATGGATCGCCTCGCATCCGAAGGCACCACCTTTGACAATGCCTATACCGCCTGCCCGATATGCGTACCGGCGCGCATGTCCTTTATGACTGGACAATACGTCCACCAGATCGGCACCTATGACAACGGCTCACCCCTCGCGGGAACAATCCCCACAATGGGCAGCTACCTCGAAGCCGCGGGCTACGAAACCGCAGCCTGCGGCCGCACCCACTTCATAGGTCCCGAACGCCTGCACGGCTTTGGCGCGCGCCTCATGGACGATGCAGAAAAATGGAAACACTGGAATATGGGTGCCCCCTCCCGCACACCCGACGCCCGGCGCGGCAGCAACAGCCACGTCACCGAATGCGGCCCCGGAGAAAACTGGCAAACCGACTACGACAGCACAGCTACCGACCTCTCCGAACGCTTTCTCAAATCTCGCGCGCAATACGCCGACCGCCCCTTTTTCCTCTACACCGGCTTCATAAATCCCCACTTCCCCCTCCTGTGCCCGCAAGAATACTTCGACCGATACTATCCCGACCGCGTCATCTTGCCACACACGAGAACCGAACCCTGCGAAACCCAGCATCCTTCCATCCAGCAACTCCGCTACTGGCTGCGCAACGAAGAACCCCTGCCCGACGCCATCTCCACCACTGCAACCGCGGCTTACTACGGCCTCATCACTTTCACCGATTACCTCGTCGGTCGATTGCTCGACATAGTCGATAACTCATCCCTGCGCGACAACACCGTCGTCATCTACGTCAGCGACCACGGCGAAATGGGCGGACACCACGGTATATGGCAAAAACAATGTTTCTACGAACACTCCGTGCGCGTCCCCATGATCATTCGCCACCCAAACGCTGCAGGCAACCAGCGCATCGCCGCAGGAGCCAACCTCATCGACATCCTCCCCACCCTACTCGATCTCGCCGAACAGGACCCCGCGCCATTGCCCGGCAGCAGCCTCCTGCCCGCCATCCTCGGACATCCCTTTCCCGACCGTCCCATCTTTAGCGAATACCACGCTCTCGGCGCGCTAACTGGCGGCTTCATGATCAAAAAAGGCGATTGGAAATACATCCACTACGTAGGCCTGCCAGACCAGTTATTCAACGTCGCCAACGACCCCGACGAAACCGAAAATCGCGCCGACGACCCCACCTGTGCCGACCTCCGCGCCGACCTCCGCGCCGACCTCCACAACATCGTCATACCCGAAGAAATCGACCAGCGCGCCAAAGCAAATCAAAAAATCAAAGGCATTAACAGAGCAACCCGTTAGCTGTCAACTCTTTATGGTCCTAACACCTCGTACTCGCCTTGCGCCCATGCATCTAACCCCGACGTATAGAATTTGGAAAAACGGCGATCTGAAGCACCGCCCGCGATATTTGCGTATAGCACATCCTCCCCAAAATCGCAAATCATTCGAAAAGTGGGTGCAAGCGCGCCGCCTTTGAACACGCCAGCCTGAGAAACCGTTGACCGACTCCCAATATTCGCAAGCGAATAATCAAAACCCAAAAACCTCGGCAACTTCCCCCTGAAAAAAATATGCTCAATATAAACTTTACTCACTTTGCCGTGCGGCACGGCTTTTTTTCTTAACCCGCGTTCAATCGCCATTTGATAAAGAACCTCACGCGGCTGATCTCCAAACCAGACCGATGCCTCGCTCAAAAGAATGCGATCAAAATATCCGTGCAGAACACTGAACAGCGTCGTACCATCCAGCAAAAACGTCACCATCTCGCGCCCCAAACCATTATCCCCAAAAACGAGCAAAACCAGTTCGCGATAAACGCGCTCAAAAAGCGTCGCACCCAGAGAATCCGCATCATAACACAAATCCCACTCCTGCAATCTATTCCCGTTTTCTGATTCGGGTAATAACGGACGTATAACCGCCATAAACTCCCTGGCCTGAAGCGCGTAAAGATCGCAGTGAATCCGCTTCATATCCTCTACTGTCAAATCATCCTTCTCCCGCAACATCTCGCAAATTCGATCCACGCGATAAGACGAAATCGACAACTTCATTGGCGCGAACTGCCCCATAGAATTGAGATCCTGATTTGCCGTCGCAATAAAATCGCATTCCGGATTCATCGCACGCGGATACAATATTGGATCCACCATCCCATCCCAATTCTGTTTCTCATCCCAACCCAAATACGGAAGCAAACCCGATGAACCTTCGGGTTGTTTGGGCACCAGCCCCCCGAGTTGATATCCAATATTCCCCCCCCGATCAGCAAACACCCAATTAAACGGCGCAAACGTCAACCCCGCAAAATAATCCCGTGCCTCTTCAACGCCTTTTGACTTTGTAATCCGCAAAACACAATCCAGCGAATCCGCACCCGTCCCCTTTTGCTGCTTACCCGTCCACGCATAACACAGGTAAAACCCATCCTCATTGACCTCACCCTCCAACAAACCGCGTTCCGTCTCGCAAACGCGCAACCCTATCGGATCCCGCTTCCTGGGCCGAATAACCTCTTCTCGCACGCGCAAAGGCACCCATTTATCCCCACATCTATACTTCCCATCCTTCACCTCCTCCAAAAAATAATCACACACATCGGCGGTACCATAGGTCGCTGCCCACGACAGATGGGGTGACCGTCCCATAGCCACAACCGGCAACCCCGGCAGCGTCGCACCCATCAAATAATCATCGCCCCCAGACAGCACCGCCAGATACCACACCGAAGGCAATTGCAATTGCAGATGCGGATCTCCGCACATCATCGCCCATCCAGATGCCGTCTTTGACGGACGCACAGCCCAATTATTGCTCGCGGAAAAATCGGGCAACAAATCGCGCCACACCACAGATGATGGAATCATCGGACGCACCAGACGCACTCTCTTTATCAGATCGATGTACTCTTCTGATACATCATCCCGAATCGCTGGAAAAAGTTCCTTCAATCGCTCTGTATCCACGCCCTTCTGAATCAACTGAACAATCAACTTCTCCATATCGCCCTGCATTTGCGAAAGCCCAACAAAACCGATCAGCTTAACCATCAGCAGTGCATCTGCCGGCGTCCAGTCATCTGGTCGATACCCCATCAGCTTAAATTCAAAAGGCGTTCCCGTTGCGCGCACCGCCTGATTCACCCCCTTGCAATACGCATCCAGAACCGCTTGCACATCAGGTGACAAACGTCGCGCTTCCCGATCCGCATCACCCGCTATATCGAGCCAGCGCATAAACCGATCTACCTCAATCAACTCGTCATCCGCTTTCAGATATGCAGACGCATTCCCGCGCCCAATGAGCTTGAGCAACCACATATGCATCTGCCTATCCCGGCCATGTGCATACCCCAGACCGTAATACCGATCCTCTTCATCCCCCGCCGAGATATGCGGAAAGCCATGCGCCATCCGCTGAATGCACACCTCGCCTTTAATACCTGGTATCACAACTTTTTTTGTATCGCGTTTCATATTGTAACCCAAAAAAAGCGAAGCACTTGTCAATGCTTCGCTTTTTTTATTTTCACTCCCACAACCTTCTATCCAGACTACGGTATTGAATCGCCTCGGCAACATGGCGCGATTGGATATCCTCTTCGCCTTCCAGATCTGCTATTGTGCGGCTCGCCTTCAGGATGCGATCATAGGCCCGCGCCGAAAGCCCCAATCGCGTAATCGCCATCCGCAACAACTCCTCGCTCCTATCATCAATTTTACAAAACATCCGAATCTCTCGCGACCCCATGTGCGCGTTGCTAAACAAATCTCTATAATCTGCAAACCGTTCCAATTGTATTTGCCGCGCGCCTTGCACGCGCTTGCGAACCTCTGCAGAAGACTCGCCAGCGGGTTCATTGGCCAGTTCTTCATACTGCACAGCCGGGGCTTCTACGTGAATATCAATGCGATCCATCAGCGGTCCCGAGATTCGATTGACATAGCGCTGCACCACAGGTGGCGAGCAAATACACTCGTGGTGTGGATCGCCCAAATACCCGCACGGACACGGATTCATGGCGCAAACGAGCATAAACTGCGCGGGATACGAAAGCGACATCGCCGCGCGTGCAATCGTCACAAAACTGTCCTCAATAGGTTGGCGAAGAGACTCCAAAACCTGTTTCTTAAACTCGGGAAGCTCATCCAAAAACAGCACCCCGTGATGTGCCAGCGACACCTCTCCCGGCCGGGGATAGGGACCGCCACCGATCAATCCCGCATCTGAAATCGTGTGATGTGGCGAACGAAACGGCCTTACTGCCACCAGTGCCGTATCAGGCGGCAGCAACCCCGCCACCGAGTGAATTTTTGTCGTCTGCAGAGCCTCATCCAGGGTCAGATTGGGTAAAATGGTCGGCAATCTCCTGGCGAGCATCGTCTTACCAGATCCGGGTGGTCCCATGAGAATCGCGTTATGCGCGCCTGCCGCCGCCACCTCCAGCGCGCGCTTGGCATGCTCTTGCCCGCGCACATCCCTAAAATCCACCCGATGCATCCGCGCCTGCCGAAAAATCGCCTGGCTATTGATTTCAAAGGGCATGATATCGCAGTACCCCTCAAAAAAATCCAGTGCCTCACTCAAATCGCGCACCGGCAAAACATCTAACCCTCCAGTAATCGCCGCCTCTTGCGCATTCTCCACAGGGACGAGCAACCCTTTTAAACCCGCCTTTTTGGCTTCCACAGCCATTGACAGTGCCCCGCGCACGGGCCGCACCGTACCATCTAAAGCCAACTCACCCAAAATGAGATATTGCGACAGCTTCTCGGGTGAAATTGAATCGCCCATCGCGGCGATAATACCTATCGCAATCGGCAAATCAAATGCCGAGCCTTCCTTTCGAATATCTGCCGGTGCCAAATTCACCGTAATCCGATTAGTTGGAAATGTTCGCCCGGCATTTTTAATCGCAGCCATCACCCGATCCCGGCTCTCCTTCACCGTACTATCGGGCAAACCCACCACTGAAAATGAGGGAAGCCGACGCGAAATATCCGCCTCAATATGCACGATATACGCATCAATACCCAGCGTAGCACAACTCAACACACGCGAAGTCATCAAAACCTCCTTGCCTGAAAGAAACCAACCGAAAGAAGCACTAGAATCAGGCAAGGAGTGTGCCAGAACCACTTGAAACAATAACTTGTTGTTATAAAAAAATTTACATCATATCAAAGCAGACCTGTATTGAACAATCTTTTCACAAAAACCATCTTCCGCAGAACAAAATGTGCAACACGCCTGCTACTTCATCCGATCCAGCACGGGCTGCAATTTTTGTCGCGCTACCTCGGCTTCTGCGCCCCCATCGACGACCGGGTGTTCTTCCAACTCATCTGCTACCACATCGTACAAATCGCCCGTATCGTAGAGCTTCCAGCGTTTATCCTGTGCCCACCGCTTTAAGTAATACCCCACCTTACCCCATCCGGGAAGGGGATCGTGATGGGCAAAAATCCACTCGCGCGGCGTTCCCGCCTCGCCCTTTAACTGCGGCAAAAATGACACCCCATCAAACACATCGTCCTCGGGCAAAGAAATGCCAGCCATATCCATCATAGTGGGCACAAAATCACTACAATCGATCAAATCATCACACACAGACCCCGGGGGAATTGTCCCCGGCCAACTCGCGACAAATGGCACCCGCGTACCCGCATCGGTCGAAAGGCCCTTCCCCCCCTGGAACTCGCGACCATTAATCATAGAAGTCACCTGACGGGGCGAACCATTATCGCCAATAAACAAAAGCAAAGTATTCTCTCTCAGACCGAGTTCATCCAATTTATCTACAATCCGTCCAATCACCACATCCATATACTCAACCATATCTTTAAAATACTTCACACCGCTATCGTGTCGGTTTTCAGACCATATTTCACTATGGGGCGTGGGTTCAAACGGACCGTGTGTCAGCGCCATGGGATAATAAACAAAAAATGGCTCATCCTTGTGCCGCTCGATATAATCGCAAATATAAGCCGTATAAATATCCGGACCGTACTTGCCCTCTGTATCCTCCAAATACGCTCCATTTTGCTGAATCACCGGATCGGCATACCGCGACCCCTTATCCTCGGTGTGTTCCGTATGCCATAAGCAATACTCGTCAAAACCCGAATCTTCCGCCAATTGCCCCTTACCGCGCCACTCGGGCTCAAAATCCGGCGGATTATAGCTATACATTTGCCATTTACCCGAAATACACGTTTTGTACCCAGCCGCTTGCATCAGATGTCCAAAGGTGCGCTCCTGAGGGTCCATCACGCCAAAAGCTCTCCAATTTCGAAAATTGTATTTACCCGTCATCAACTGTAACCGAGTCGGCGTACACAGCGGCAGGACATACGCATGGTCAAAACGCATCCCCTCCTTGCTCAAACCATCCAGCACGGGAGTTCGATACGATTCACCCCCATAACACCCCAGGCATTCATATCCCAAATCATCGGACAGAATCAGAATAATATTTGGTTTATCAGAAGCCATAAAATCTCCTTTCAGTAGTCAGAGCTTCGGGACACGCCCCATTTACAATTCTCCAATCCGCTTCTTCTCAAAAAATTCCCAATCCCATTCGGCACCCCATCCGGGATCACTGGGCGGTGTAATATGGCCATTCTCGGGCAAGGGTGGATTGAGCAACCCAATCTCACGACCGCGCACATCCCGGGACCCTCCTGGGAAAAACTCGTAATAACTCGTATTCGATATGGCACAAACCAGATGTGCATGCACCAGCCCAAACAACCCACCCGGTCCATTAAATTCAATATTTGCACCGTACATCTCCGCCAAATGTGCTAATTTCAACGTCGGAGTTGTACCCAGCCGCGCATTGGCGCGCAGGGCATCGGTTGCCCCGGAAATAATCCATTGCGCGCTCAAATCCACATCGTGCATCAAAGTCTCAGGTGCCAAAATGGGAATATCCAGCGCATCGCACAAACGCTGCAAGTTCTTTTGATCTCGATCTGCCAGAGGCTCTTCAAACCACCCAAACCGCAACGCCTCCAGAGTCTTACCCACCCGAATCGCATCGTGCAACGTATAATCACATCCTGCGGCATCGTGCAAAATATCGACATCCCTCCCAACCGCATCGCGCACAGCGTGAAAACACGCGATATTTTCATCTGCCGTACCCCCAAAGTGATCTTTTACAGCCAGAAATCCCATTTCCACTGCCTTTTTTGCATCGGCTACAGCCTCTTCTTTTGAGCCACTTCTAAAATTGTAATAAGCCGCACAACGAGACCGCGCCCGACCAATCAGACCGTGAACGGGAAGCCCCGCAACCTTGCCGGCGATATCCCACAAACAATTGTCAAAAGCGCCAAACCATCCAGGTCGCGTGAACATGCCGCGCGTTGCTTTGTGTAATTTTTGCGCGAGTCTCTCCCGATCAAATGGATCTTCGCCAATCGCCAGCAACCGCAATTGCTCCAGATCTTCAGAGCGCATCGTCGTGTACCGCGCATCCCCCACCGTACACACCCCTTCGATGTCTTCGTCTGTCTTTACATGCAAAACGTGTATATGCTCTGCCGACTTACCCGCACCCCGCTTTGCCCATCGCTTGCGGGCACCCTGACCGGTTTGTTCCATCCGAAACCGCCCCGTATTGGCGGGCAACTCAAAAACCGAAATCGCAATCGCTCGAATCTTCACTTCCACCTCCAATCTTTCAAAGCAAACTTCTGCGTCCATACACGCTACAAATGCGGCATTGATGGGGATCATGGCCTCTCGCAGGGCAATATTCTCGTCCAAAAAAAATAATCTGCAAATGCAGCTTATTCCAAATTTCCGCGGGAAAAATGCGTTTCAAATCGCGCTCGGTCTGCACCACATTTTTGCCACTGGACAACCCCCATCGATAGGCGAGACGATGAATATGCGTATCCACGGGAAATGCCGGCACGCCAAAAGCCTGAGCCATCACCACCGACGCCGTCTTGTGTCCCACGCCGGGCAATGCTTCCAAACCTTCATAAGATTGGGGCACCTCGCCATCGTGTTCATCCAGCAAAATACGAGACAAATCGAAAATCGCCTGCGCTTTGCGAGGCGCCAACCCACACGGACGGATAATGCCTTCGATTTCTTCAACCGACAGCGCAATCATTTTCTCTGGCGTATCTGCCCTGGCAAATAAAACCGGCGTCACCTGATTGACCCGCACATCGGTACACTGCGCCGACAACAACACAGCGACCAGCAAGGTATAGGCACTCCCGTGTCTCAGCGATCCTTCGGGATCGGGATACAATTCGTCTAAAATCTCGGCAATTCTTTCGGCTTTCTCGGCTTTACTAAAACGCTTTTTCAAATTCATTCTCCACACAAATTAAAAACTAATCGCCCGTCTGCGGCACAAAGCCGCTGGGAGCTTTCACTTTATGGATAAACAACTGAATACCAATCGTCATCAGAATAACCATACTACCCATCAAATAGGGCAATCGCGCATTAAAATGCTCGGCAACAAGACCACCGAGGAGCGGACCAAATAAAAATCCACTCCCCACAATCGCTTCGTGAATACCCGTGCGACGACCTCCTGGACCTTCTGCGTACAAACTGTAAAAAATACTCGCTGTAAACGTTACCCCAATAAGCCCGCCCAGCAGCAAAAAACCACATGCAAAAACAATCGGTTTTGTACCCATCCCGATCAAACCGAGGCCAAAAGCTCCCAAAAGCTGAGCGAAAATAATAGGTGACAGACGAAATTGCCATCGATCTGTCCGCGACATAAAATAAAAAACCGCAAGTTGGGTCAAAGCGATCAGCGCGAGCAAAAACCCCAGCAAATCCGGTGAAATGCCGAGATCCGTCGCCAATTTTGGAAAGAGCGCACGTATAAGCCCAATCACAAAAAACGTTGCAAAATTGGCCAACAATGCAAGGGGAAAAAAATGTCCTGACGTCGCAACAACCGATCTTGTAGCCGCAACACCTGGCTCCGATTCCAAAATGGGAACGACGATCAGCCCCAGAAATAACAGAAGCACAAAAAAGCCAGACAAAACAAATCCGCTAAACGGGTGGAATGCGAACAACACACCACCTGCGGCTGGGCCAACAAACACGCCCAATGTCCACGCCACATTGAATCGCCCCAAAGCGGGTAACAACATATCTCGCGATTTCCCGCGCCCAAGATAGGCTTGCATTGGGGGCCAATAATGTGCAATGGCAACAGCAGAAAGCACAGAAAGCAAAATAAAATGCCAGATGCGATTGACACCGATATATCCCACAAATGCCAGAAAAAGACAAAAACTCCCAATTCTCATAATCTGACGATAACCCATCCGGTCTGAAAGGCGGCCAGAAACGAGACTGGTCACAGAATAAGCCAATGCACCCCAGGCATTGATGTGCCCGAGATCGTCATAAGTCGCACCGAATTGCAGGGCGTATAATGGAACGCAAATGCCCACAATGGAAAAACAGCTATCCATTAAAAAGGCATTGACATACAAAAAAGTATCTTTTTTCACAAAAGGAGATATCTCCTAAAAAAAAAGGGACTCAAAAGAGTCCCTTCTAATTTTTTACAAAAAGCATTGTGCTACTTACTGTGCCTCTTCTTCTCCACCGCCCATTGGATTGAGGATGCGATCAATCTGGTCTTCGCAATATTTCTTGTATTGGCGATTCCCAACCCCTTTTTTGTAGTGCGAAATCGCTCTTTCTTTTTGGCCAAGCTCGCGATAACAATCGCCCAGAATGACATTGGCGGGCACTCTCCATTTAGATGAAGACACGGCTTTATTGGCGTGCCTGATCGCATTTTGGTATTGCTTGAGTCCAAAATAGGGTTCAGCTATCCGATAGTTTACCTCGGCTGTATTCTTAATGCCCAGTGCCCTTTTGTAGGAAGCAACAGCATTTGTGTACTGTCTGGCATCTGAATAGGCTTTGCCAAGTGCTGTGTGAACATCTGCATTCTTGGGATCAACCTGTGCTGCTTTTGAAAGCACGGAGATCGCTTTGCTATTTTGCTTCATCGCCTGATAGACCACTGCCAGATTCAGGCGAGATCTCGTATCTTTTGCATCCGCTTGAATCGCCTTTAAGTACGCGCTTGCTGCACTGCTATTTTTTCCTGTCGCCCTGAAGAGATCACCCAAACCGCGATGGGCTTTGCCATAGTTCGGATTCAGCTCAATGGCTGTTTCAAGTGCTTCGCGCGCGGCATTCACACTGCGAGCACTTCTATGTGCCAGACCCAAATTGTAAAATACGGTCGCATCTGAAGGATCGACTTGCGTGGCACTTTCATACTGAGCCGCAGCTGCCTTGTAATTGCGCCGCCTGAACAACGTGGTGCCTTCTTGAAGATAAGCCACCTTTAACCTATCCCGTGCTTTGCCGTCGGCAAAACTGGGATCAATCGACAGCACCTTTTGCATGCTCGCCTGGGCGCCTGTATAGTCTTTGGTCTGCAATTGCAATTCGCCCATCTCAAAATAAGCAGCTGCGTAATCCGTCTTGATTGAAGTCGCCATTTGATAAGCTTCTATGGCCTTTGTGTAATTGCGGAGCTTTCGATATGTCGTGCCTATCGCGCGATATGCCTGCGCGTTTTTAGCATCGATTTTTACAGCTTCCTCAAAAGCTACGAGTGCTTTTTGATACTGTCTTTTTTTGTATAACTCCTGTCCGGCATTGTACTTTTCCGCTGATTCGGGACTCACAACCTGTGCAAGGGCAGAGCCAGCCATTAGCACAGACAATGAAAGCATCGCAAGGAAGGAACGCATGGACATGGGGAATCTCCTGTATTTTGAACCTTTACAAAGACTTAAAATTCGGATTAGGCAGTATATATTGTAAAATTTCGGCGTATATGTCAAGTATTGTTTACATATTTACACAAAAAAGGCCATTGTACACCCTGCACAATGGCCTTTCGCAAATCAAAATAGCCACCTTACCTTAGTTCAAGCGGAAAGACATCGGCTGTGTCATCCAAACAGAAACCGGCTTGTCATTTTGTTGGGCTGGTTCAAACCTGAATTGCAGAACAGCATCAATCGCCGCTTGACGGAAAATTTCTTGACCTCTAAGTACAGTCACATTGCTTACCCGACCATTCTTATCAACCAAAAACTTCAAAAACACTTTTCCAGTCAACCCGGCTTTGCGGGCAATTTCAGGATATTTAGGATTTACCTGATGTTTGACTTTTGGTTTTTGCTCAACCATATAAAACTCGAGGATTTCTTCTTCTTCCTCATATGAACCCGGCGGCGGTGGCGGCGGCATATCGACCATTGCATCGTCAAAATCGAGATCAGTACTCTCAATAGTCACGTCATCGGGCACATCGTCGCTCTCTGTTTCAATTGGCACAGCAGGTCGCGGCGGCGGCGGCGGACGTTTAATCTGACGAGTTTCTGGAATATCCACATTTTCAATAATGATCTGTTTCTTCTTGCGATCACTCGCAGAGGCTTCAAAAGTTGGAAAAATCACAGCCACGGCGGTGTGCAGGACAAACGTGACCAATGTGCAATATCCAAAAACCTTATTATAAGAACGTCGCAAATCGGCTTCTGGTGCTTTTCCCCGAATCATTGCCATAGCTTACCCCTCTCGGTTGGTCGCAAAGTTGATGCGCAGCGCATCGGCCTTGCGCAATTCTTCCATCACACTACTGATCAATCCATAAGGCGCGCGGTAGTCACATTTGAGTGATACGACCATGCGGGGATCTTTGACACGGCGATCGTAAAAAATCCCGGCTATCTGATCGAGATTCGCCAGCTTGTCGTCAATATAGATTTTGCGATCAGCAGAAACCCATAGATAGTTGATGTGACGACGTTTCTTGAGTTCTTCGATTTTTTCGGCCTTGGGCATAATAATGCCCGTCACGCGGTAGCGGACAAAAACCGTAGATACCATAAAGAAAATGAGCAGCAAAAAAGTAATGTCGGCCATAGACCCGGTGGGGATGCTGTGTGAGACACCACCTTTTTTCTTAAAATTCATGAAAACCTCCTGAACTTACTCACTGGGCGAAGCGAGGGAAATTTTATCTGCCCCTGACAATTTAATCTCGTCGAGCACATCGATGAATTGCTCATAGGGCGTTTCTTCGTCTGCCTTTAATGAAATGATCAGCTTATCATTTTGCGCCAATCGCTGCTCAATATCTGCTCGAAGCATATTCAATGGGATACTCTGTTCCAAATTGATGAGAATATCCCCATTGACATTGACCCAGATGTTGCAAATATTTTTCTTCTGGATTTTCTTGGACTCGCCCGGCGGAGGCAAGTGCATACCAATACCCTTATCCTGGTTCATCGTGGTAGTCACCAGAAAAAACACCAGCAACAAAAATACGATATCAGCCATAGACCCGGTGGGGATTTCAGGTGAAGATTTTTCGCGTCGCTGAAGGGCCATGTTTTAGTCCTCCTTGCCGTAGCCCAACTGAATCAGGTCATCGACAAATTGATTGGAACTTTCCTGGAGATCGATGATGATCTTGTCAATCTTTGACAGGAAGAAATTGTATGCAGCCTGTACTGGAATAGCAACCACCAGGCCCGAAGCTGTTGTAATCAAAGCTTCAGAAATACCACCGGCCACAACACTGGGATCAACATCGCCAGCAGCGGCAATATCGTTAAAAGCCCGGATCATACCCGACACAGTGCCAAGGAAGCCGACAAGAGGTGCCAGGTTTGCGACCGTGGAAAGCCACACGAGACCACGCTCGAGAAAAGCCATTTCGATAGCACCGGATTCCTCAATCGACTTTTCCACATGTTCAATACCGCGATCCAAACGCAACAACCCTGCGTGCAACACCGTAGCGACCGGGCCGCGCGTATTGGAACACAACTCGGCAGCACCTTCTGGCCCATTCTGCTTGAGGGCATCCTGAAGCTCTACCATAAACTCTTTGGCATTGATGTGTGCCTTAAAAAGCGTGTAAAAGCGCTCAATCATCACCACAACACCAAAAAACAACATCACCAGCAACGGATACATAAAGTTTCCGCCTTTAATAAAAAGATCAACCATGCCACATCTCCCAGGTTAGGTTATGAATTACGTGTGAATGCGAAAAAAATGGATTAACAACACAAAAGCCCTTTACTTTTTACCTTCGGTTTCCACCTCCTCCTTTTTCTTTTTACTACCTTCAAAAAATTCTCGACGCTTCTTTTCTTCTTCTGTCAGGGGTGGATCAAGTGTCAGGATCATCGCGTTGGCATTGCCCTTCCACTGCGGGTCTTTCAACGCCCTTCGATACCATATCAAGGCATTGATCGAATCCTGTTTTGCACTTGAATTTTCCCACCTGTCAAAATAATGTTCGCCCCTCATATAGGGGTACCTGCCATTTTGGGGATCTTGTTTCAATCCCTTATTGACCCACTTGAGACTCTCGGTCAACACAGCCAGTTCTTCTATCACTCCCAAATTGTCGGGCTGCATAGCGTGTAATTTTTCAAGCCGACCAACGACCCAGCTTTCGGATTTACTCAACCTCTTGCCCAATTTAATGGTCTCTTCCAGAAAGAAAACACTCGAGACATCATTTTGATACAATTTTTCAAAGGCATCAAAGGCTTTATCATCATCGCCTCTCTGATCATACATACCCGCCAATTTTTCCAGCGTAGCATAATCATCGGGATTTATCTCCAGAACTTTTTCCATTTCGGCCAGAGCTTCGTCCTCGCCGCCTGTTCGCAGATGTAATTTACCAATCATATCCCGCACTTCGGGATCATCGGGAGCCAATTCACCCCACTTTTTGGCATACTCCAATGCTTGTTCATAGTCTTCAGTTTCGACACTCAAACTGACCAGCGCGTGATAATATTTAATTTTCTCCTCTGCCGTGAGGTCAAATCCCAGCAACGCTTCATAAGCCCCAATGGCTTTATCGGGCTGTTCTTCTATAATATAGATGCGGGCCAATGCGATGTGTGCTATCTTCGTGTATTTGCTTTTGGGGTCGAGTTCAACAGCTTTGTGCAACCAGGTAATCGCATCTTCGTATTTTTCTATTTCTTCGTACAACTTACCCAGGTATCGAGCTGTTGTTGATCTTTTGGGATTAAAACCCCACGATTTCAAAAATTGCGTTTCGGCATCTTCATATTGCTTGCTCTTGAGATATCGAGCACCAAAAGACAGGTGTTGACTGGCCTTCTTAATAGAATCAGCCTGTGTCATCTCGGGTTCGCCATCTTCGGCAAAACAGATTGACGCTGTACCCAGAAGAAAAAAACTGCAAAACAAAGCCGAAAAACCAGATCGGAATTTCCAATTTAAAATCATGGTCCCAATCTCCATACTATATGGGGATGAAAAATCGCGGAAAACGACACATAACAGGCCGTTTTCCCTCCTTGAGAACAATATACAACCCACAGCAAAGAATAATGCGATTACAGGTACCAGGGCTGAAGAATCTAATGAATGAAAAAAAACCTGTCAAGCCAAAATCTGCTTCAAATTAAACGAAATATAAATCAATAGAGTTCCCGGTATATCCAACACTGCAACAATGTTTTATGAGAAGTGTTAATTATCTCAGTTTTGAAAATGTAAGATAGCTAATTAACTAAAAGCGATATTAGAAGTTTGGGTTAATTAAAAATAAGAATATAAGCCGTAGAGATCGCTGTCAACCCCTTTTCCAGAGACCATTGAGAACAAAATTCTATTTCACGCATATTGACAGAATAAAAGAGAAGCGGTATATTTGGCAAATCCAATCGCAATTTGGAGAACCATCATGCACCAGAAGTTTTACACTTATTGTTGTCGCAAAAAACGGCGGGTTACACCGCCGCCAGGCCTCAGAGCGGAGTGTGTAACTGTGCCTGCCTCCTGAATCCCCTTGATGTGTCTGCGTCAAGGGGATTTTTGTATTCGACTCAAAAGAGGGAAAATAATCCTCATCAACTTTCTCGACTTCACTATAGAAAGGACATGTGATGGATAAATCAACAGACAAAATTGTCAAACAAGGTCTCACCTTTAATGATGTTTTGCTCATGCCCTGCAAATCGGAATTTTTACCCAAAGACACCGACCTCGGCACGCGACTCACGCGAAACATAAAACTCAACATCCCTCTGGTGAGCGCCGCTATGGACACCGTAACAGAAGCGCGTCTCGCCATTGCGATGGCGCAAGAAGGCGGCATTGGAATCATCCATAAAAATCTCACCGTTGAAGAGCAATCCCAAGAGGTCGAAAAAGTCAAGCGGTCAGAAAGCGGTATGATTGTCGACCCCGTGACCCTATCACCCGATCACTACATTTCAGAAGCGCTGGAACTCATGCAAAAGTATCGCATTTCGGGTGTCCCAATCGTCGCCCAGGGCAACCGCCTCGTCGGCATTTTGACCAACCGGGATCTGCGCTTTGAAAAAAATCTCAATCGCCGAGTAAAAGAAGTCATGACAGCCAAAGGGCTGGTAACAGCCAAACTGGGCATATCACTTGAAGACGCGCAGGAAATTCTGCAACAACACCGCATAGAAAAGCTGCCGGTTATCGATAATGCGGGCGTCTTAAAGGGACTGATTACAGTCAAAGACATCGAAAAGAAAATCCAATATCCCATCGCCTGTAAAGATGACCTCGGGCGTTTGCGCGTTGGTGCGGCAGTCGGTGTGGATGGGGACGCAGAAGAACGCACCGCCGCGCTGATTGAGCAAGGGGTAGATGTCATCGTAATCGACACCGCGCACGGCCATTCACGCGGCGTGCTCGAAGCCGTAGAGCGCTTCAAAAGCAAATATCCCGAAACTGACCTCATCGCAGGCAATATCGCCACACCAGAAGCCGCAGCCGATTTGACCGCGGCAGGTGCCGACGCCATCAAAGTCGGTATGGGACCCGCAACAATCTGTACCACGCGCGTGATCGCCGGCATTGGCGTGCCTCAAATTACAGCCATTATGGACTGTGCCGAAATCGCCGCCAAAACCGGTGTTCCCCTGATCGCCGATGGGGGCATCACACAATCTGGCGACATCACCAAAGCCATTGCCGCAGGCGCCCATTCGGTCATGATCGGTTTCCTATTTGTAGGCACGGACGAAAGCCCTGGCGAAACCGTTATCTATCAGGGCCGCACCTTTAAGGTCTATCGGGGCATGGGATCATTGGGCGCAATGCAGCGCGGTAGCAAAGACCGCTATTTCCAGGGCGAAGTTGAAGCGACCAACAAACTCGTGCCCGAAGGCATTGAAGGACAGGTGCCTTACAAAGGATCTCTTTCGGGTTTTATCTATCAACTCATAGGTGGTCTTCGCGCGGGTATGGGCTATTGTGGCACGCGCACCCTCGACGAGTTGCGCAAAAACGGGCGCTTTGTGCGCATCACCTCTGCCGGCATTCGAGAAAGCCACGTTCACGACATCGCCATTACCAAAGAAGCACCCAACTATCGGCTCGACTCGACATACTGAAACGAATAGACGAATAGACGAATAGACGAACCCCGCCCAACCACCCAAAATCAGTGCGAACTCCATTAGCAGATTCGCTGATTCGTTGATTCGCTGATTCGCTGACCGGATGTCCTGAATTGCCATAAGTGCTGAGGATAACACCATGCCAGACCGCCCCAACATTCTCGTCCTCATGACCGACCAGCAGCGCGCAGATGCCATGGGCTGCGCTGGAAATACAACAATCCGCACGCCCAACCTCGACGCGCTCGCCAGTTCAGGGATTCGCTTTGCACAGGCCGTCACGCCCACCCCCGTCTGCGTTGCTGCGCGCATGAGTTTTATCACCGGTCACAGAATGTCCCGACACCACTGGACAGACAACAGTGCGCTACCTGGTCCCTTACCCGAACTTCCCACCATCATGACGCTTCTTCTGCGCGCCGGGTACTGGACACAGGGCATTGGGAAAATGCACTTTCACGGTCGGCACTACGGCTTCCGAAATCTCCTCACAATGGAAGAAGGCATCGATCATTGGGTCAATGACGACTACATCCGCTATCTGCGAGAAAACAGTGTTCGCACCCGTTTTCCCAAAGGCATCCGCGACCTGCTCTTCTTCCAGCCCCAAACCTGTGGCATACCTGTTGAACACCACAAAAATACCTGGGTCGCCAACCGATCCATTGACTTTCTCCGCGAACACACGCGCTACCGCGCCAATCAACCCTTTTTCCTGTGGAGTTCCTGGATATCACCGCATCCGCCCTTTGCACCCTGCGAACCGTACGACGACATGTACGACCCCGCCGACATGGAACTTCCGCCCTTTGCCGACCGCCCTATCGAAACCCTGCCACCCAATTTTTACGGCAGCCGGGGACGTCTGGACGGTGCCCATCGCGACCCCGACCGCCTGCGCCGCCTGCGTGCCCTTTACTATGGCCTCATCTCTCATGTTGACGACGGCATTGGTCGCATTTTGAATGAACTCGAAACCCTCGGCCTATCCGATAACACTGTCATCCTCTTTGTCTCAGACCACGGTGAAATGATGGGCGAACACGGCCTTTCGCAAAAAAACTGCCCTTATGAATCCTCCGTCCGCATTCCATATCTCCTCCGCTGGCCCGGCAAAACGCGAGCGGGGCAACAATGCGATGACCTCGTCAGCCTGCTCGACTTCTTTCCCACCCTCATAGAAGAACTCGACCTCCAGTATCCAGAAGAACACGGCCCGTTACCAGGGGCGAATCTCCTGGGCACAACAGGTGGGGGCTTGGCAAAGCCTCGAGAATCCGCGATTATAGACTACAGCAAGGGCAAAGGACGCTGGATTTCAGCGCGCAACCAGAAACACAAATACGCCTTTTTTGCCCACGGCGGAATCGAAGAACTCTACCACCTGGAAAACGATCCACACGAACAGCACAACCTCATCGCCGAAAACCCCGCATTGGCGTCAAAATTTCGCGATCAAATCACCGTCTGGGAACGACAATATGGCCTGAGTAATTCGCTTGACGGCGATAGACTGCGCTCGTATCCCGGTCCGGCCCGCATTCCCACAGAAGAAGAATGCCGCACGGTCAACCTCAACGACGGGCCCTGGCCCAAACGCTTGCCGGACGATGAAAAAGACAGTATCGAAACCTTTGCCGAAGCATTTACCCGTGCCATCGACAAAGAAACCACCTTATCACCCGACAAATTGAGCATCAAAAAATATAAAGAACAAGTGCTCAAACGCGGTCCCCGAGATATCGCCGCAGAATCGCTTGAAGGCACACCATGGGAAGACGCCTGGCACAACGCATAAGCACTGAAAAAACCCATTCATATTAGATAGTCCGATTAATCCCATGCCAGACTACGCCACTTTTGAAAACCGCTTAAAAAATATCGCGCACCCCGACATTGCCCATCGCATCATTGGTCATATTCACGGTTATGCTTTTCATTGCCTCACAATTGGCAAACCCGCGCCATCAAAACCGAATATTCTCCTCTCGGCAGGTGTACACGGCGATGAACCCGCGGGCGTCGAAGCCATCCTTCAATTTCTCGAACGCGATCTCGCAGATATAATCCAGCACTTTCACATCGTCGTTTTACCCTGTGTCAACCCTTCTGGATACGTCAACAACCAGCGAGAAAATATCCAGGGTGAAGACATCAATCGCGCTTTCAAAAACGAAGTCCCCGAATCCACCCTTGTCAAACAGCAGCTTGCGGGATATCGTTTTGACGTCTTTCTCGACATGCACGAAGATTACGACGCAACAGGTACTTATTTTTACGAAGGCAAACGCGATAGCGCGTGGTTGGCGCCAGCCATCGCGCACCGGGCAAAAAAAATCGGCCCCCTGGATGCGGATACCGCTGAAACCGATATCCCGCTTGCAGAGGGCGTCTTGCAAGTCGATCCCGCCTGGGGTGAAAGCGGTTTTACCTCTTATGTCTATATCCATCATGCCGACCACGTCATGATCACTGAAACATCATCCAACTGGCCTATGGATAGGCGAGCTAAAGTACACCTGCTCGCCCTTGACATGACCCTCGATCACTATTCGACGTCACTCAAAGGAGAACCACGTGAATAACCCAGCATTTGAACCCATTGAAGATGACCCCGGCCTTCCTCGCGTATTCATCATAGGGGACTCCATCTCCATTGGCTATACCGTGCCCGTGCGCGAACTGCTCAAAGGCAAAGCCAATCTCCACCGCCCGCTCACCAACTGCGGACCGACAAAGCGCGGCGTAGAGGAAATCGAAAACTGGCTCGGTGACGGTTCCTGGGATGTCATCCACTTCAACTGGGGCTTACACGACATCGTCTATATGACAGAACAGGGTGAGCGCGTCGATCCACCGCAGGGCCAACACCAGGTGCCTGACGACCAATACGAACAAAACCTCGACACCCTGGTCAAACGCCTCGCACAAACCGGTGCCAAATTGATCTGGTGTGCCACCACACCGGTTCCCGAAGGCGCGTCCTTTCGCAAACCCGGCGACGAAGTTGAATACAACGCCATCGCACAAAAAGTCATGGCTGCACACGGCATTCCCACACATGACCTCTACACATACGCTATAGAACGCCTTGACGATATACAACTCCCCGCCAATGTGCATTTTTCAAAAGAAGGCTCTGCCATACTGGCTGAATCTGTTGCGCGACATATTTTGGGTGTGTTGGCCTGAGGTCTTTTTTTCAGGAGTTTTACATGTCCTATCGCATTGGAATTGTTGGTGCTGGCGGTATCTCGCGTGCTCATGGTCGGGCGGCGGCACAATCTGAACGCGCAGAAATCGTTGCAGTCTGCGATGTCTTGCCCGAAGCAGTTGAGAGATACCGCGGCGAATTTGACGTCCGAAAAGGTTATACCGATCTCGACCTGATGCTCGACAACGAAAACCTCGACATCGCCATCATCTGCACATGGGGCCGCTTTCACGCCAGCCTGAGCAATCAAATTGCGAAATCGCAAAAAGTTCGCGCCATCCTCTGTGAAAAACCCATCACACAAACCGCTGCAGAATGCCGAGAAATGGTCGCCTGCGCCAAAGCCAACAATATCCTCCTCGCCGAAGCCTTCAAATTTCGCCATCACCCCTTACATCTCAAAACCAAAGAAATTCTCGACAGTGGAAAAATCGGAACCCTGGGCAACATTCGCAGCACCTTTTGCACGGGCGTTTCAGACGACCGCCGAAAACCCGAACTCAACTGGCGTTTCAACAAAGAAAAAGGCGGAGGCGCGGTCTATGATCTGGGGTGTTACAATACCCATCACGCCCGCTTCATAGCCAACGCCGACCCCATCCGCGTCTATGCCACGGGAGAATTTGGTCGAGAAGTGGATGAAACGATTATCGCCATCTACGAATTTCCCAATCAGGTCACTGCCCAACTCACATTTAGCTTCAAAATGGCCTCCTCACAATATTTTGAAATCTCCGGCATCGATGGCATGTTGCGAACAGAACGCGCCTGGAACAACGAAAATCAGCCCACGACCCTTGAGGTCCACACCCGCGATGGCATTGAAACCCATGAATTTGAACCCGTCTTTCAATTCCTGAACCAGCTCCATCATCTATGCGATTGCCTCGATACCGGGCAGCCGCACCGCATCCCGCCCGAAAACAGCATCGGCAATATGAAAACAATGGACGCCATTTACGAGTCCATCAGAACACAACAACCCGTGGACCTTTCTTGAAATCATGAAACTGCACTATCTCCAGCACGTGCCATTCGAGGGCCTCGGCAGCATTGCATCCTGGGCAAAAGCGCGTCGCGCTCAGATTTCGCGCACGCGCCTCTTTGCCGGCGAGGCATTGCCATCAGCCGATGAAATTGACCTATTGATCGTCCTGGGAGGCCCCATGGGTGTCTATGACGAACGCGACTATCCCTGGCTCATACGAGAGAAGGACTTTTTGAAACAGGCAATAGATACCGGTACACATATACTCGGCGTCTGCCTGGGCGCCCAACTCATAGCCGACGTACTCGGAGCCAGAGTCTATCCCAACGACCACAAAGAAATCGGCTGGTTTCCCATTGAAGGCGTGCAAACGCATGAAAAAATCGGGCTGTTACTCGCACAGGCTGGCAAAGTCTTTCACTGGCATGGCGATACTTATGACCTCCCCACTGGCGCAACGCACCTTGCCAAAAGCCGTGCCTGTAAGCATCAGGCATTCTCGGTAGGCAATCAGATCCTCGCATTGCAATTCCACCTGGAAACAACGCCCAACGCAGCCCGGGCATTGGTCGATAACTGTGGGCACGAAATCGTCGAAGCGCCCTATATTCAGCCCCCTCGCGAAATACTGACAGATCAACGCGAATTTGAACGCATCAATCGCCTCATGTCAGAATGTCTCGACCTGCTGATACCAAATAAAAAAAGCGACCATTAAGGCCGCTTTCTCCATAGATCAAATTGCAGGTTACCTCACTGAGATCCCGTCATCCTCGGCACAGTCCGAAACGCGATTTCCCTCGGATAAAAGAACCCCCGTAACCGACCGAGAATCCGCCACTCATTCAAATCCACCACCGTAAGTCCCGGTCCTCCAGCCTGTAGCACAAGCGTTGCAACATAAGCCCGAGAGCCATCGGGCGAAACCCCGAGTATCGTCGAATCATTCCCCAATCGCAATGTGCGAACAATCAAATTGTGCTCCACATCAATTTCCAACAACACGCCCACTGCGCTTACGTACAATAACTTTTTATCGGGCGAAAATTCTGCGCCAAACGAACCCTCCTGATCAATCTGAAGCGCACCCACCACCTGATTGGTATTGAGATCTAAAACAGAAATCACACCGCGACTATAATTTGTTACATAAGCGCGCGCGCCATCCTGCGTAATTGAAATCTCTAACGGAATATCACCGATAACTATCCTCGCTGTAACCGTCATCGTTGCCAGATCCACAACGACCACATTTCGATCGGTTTGATTTGCCACATACAACGTTGTGCCATCGGGCGAGAGCGCGACATCAATTGGTCGATTGCCCACCAGGATAGAATCTATGGTAACGCCATTCACCACATCCACCACGCGAACCAGGTCCTGCACTTGATCGGCCACATAAGCCCGCGTCTGATCGGGACTCAGCACTGCTTTGCCCCGCGATTCAACAGGCACGCTAAACTCCACCTGATGGCGCGTGTCCATCTTGAAAAATCCAAACACCTCCGCCACATAAATCGACTGCTGATCCGCAGACACTATAACTCCACCCGGACCGCGATAGGGCAGATAATCGATTATCAGATGTGAATCGGAATCCAGTGCCATAACCGAACTATCATCTATGTCCGCCACATAAATAATATATCGATCTCCGCTCGGCTCAGCAGGTGTCTGCGATTCACCATAAGAAGCACTAAATGCCAAAAAATCGTTAAAATTCGTGACCCCGTCCTCATTCAAATCCGTGCGAGGATCATAACTCTCAACCTCAGGATCCGCATTAAAATTATTGACAAAATGCAAAAAATCGGTAAACGTCACCTTGCCATCGCCATCAAAATCCGATCCCATAGGGCCGTTAGCCACCCAGAACACGCGCGTTTCAGCCCGCAGTTCCTCTCCGTTCAGGGCCATAAGCATACACAGCACAGCGCAAAAGCGTAAATTCATCGGGATAAGTCCTTTCTCAATTGTCGGTAGCCAGTCCGCTCAACGCCACAGTCCAAAAGTCAAAAGCATATCACTCCCTATCTCGTTGCCCCTCAAAAACGGACAACAATTCATAAAGCATAACCCCTGTAGCTACAGACACATTTAGAGACACTTTTGTTCCCAACATTGGAATATGTACAACGCCGTCGCACAAACACAGTGTCTCGGGACGCACGCCCGTCACCTCATGACCCAAAACCACAGCCACCGGCCAGCGATAGCAAAAGGTTCGAAAATCGACACTATCTGGCGTTTGCTCTAATGCAACCACCTGAACACCTTGTGAGCGCAAATCGCCAATTACCTCTTCCGTATCCCGTTCATAATGCCAGGGCACGGCCTCTTCTGCGCCCAACGCCACGCGACTGATTTCCCTGCGCGGGGGACATCCCGTAAACCCCGTCAAATAAATCCCCGATGCATTAATCCCATCTGCCGAGCGAAAAATCGCGCCCACATTAAACAGTGAACGAACATTTTCCACAACGGCATAAATGGGATAGCCATCGGGTTTGGAAAGCAAATTCATCAGATACAAAAACGCAAGAAGTAAAAACGCTCTCGCGTCTTACTTCTCGCGTCTCACCTCTCTATTCGGGTCGTTCAATCCAGAAACACACCCATCCTGAAATTCTTCTAATCTATATATCCCGCTTCAGCAGGTGATTCCTGAGATTTTGCGGAACCATTAAAGCGGGTGCGCACCCGTTGAACGGCCTCTCCCAGGCGCGAGCGCGTATTTCGCCCCGCTTCCGTTCCCAAAAACAATCCCAGAATAGCAAGGCCACCAAGAGCAAGGCCTACAACGAGTCCTACCCAGAAAAATTCGCGATGCACTTCTTGTCGTCGCCACATAACACACTCCTTGGAAATATCTCCCGATTGTTTAACCTACAAACTTAAAATGCCCGTCTAATTTCAACCATACACGGCGCGAAGTCAAGCGGAAATAGGCATTCAGGAGCAGACGAACCGACCGAAACAATTTATAGCGCAAAAAAAAATTATCCCTATTTTAAGGGACATGCCCAACAAATGGATGCAAAAACTCGACCGTGCCATTGACGCTCAACGCAAAAAAATTGTACGCGTCCGCCGCGATCTACACATGTATCCCGAACCCAGCGGTCGCGAAGTGGAAACCACGCGCTATCTAGTCAAATTATTACAACAGACCGGATGCCATATACAGATGGGTCCCAGAGGCTGTGGCGTTATAGCCGACAACACATTGGAAAAAACGCGTATAGGCATGCGAGCCGATATCGACGCACTTCGCATACAAGATGCCAAAAACGCGCCCTACCGCAGCCGCGTACCAGGCGTGATGCACGCCTGCGGACACGATGGTCATACAGCCACCGTGCTCGGTGCTGTTCTGGGCCTTCTGGAATGCGACCGGGTATTGCCGTGGCCCGTACACTGGCGCGCCATCTTTCAACCTGCTGAAGAAACCAATCGCGGCGCCAAAGACATGATCGCCTTTGGTGCCCTCAAAAACGTCTGTGGCCTGCTCAGTCTTCACCTCGATCCCTCGCGTCCAACAGGTACCGTGGGCACACGCAAGGGCGTGCTCACAGCCAATTGTGCCGAAATAGAAATTTGTATCCAGGGCCGAGGCGGACATGCTGCGCGCCCCCGGGAAACACGAGACCCCATCGTCGCTGCCGCTCAGGTCATCACTGCACTCTATCAATCATTGCCTCGCAATGTAGATACCTACGACCCGATTGTCATATCAATTGGGCATATCTCTGCAGGCGAAAATCCCAACGTCATACCCGGCCAGGCTCTGCTTCGCGGCACCCTTCGCACCCTCAGTGGCAGTTCTCAAGCCCATGCTATGGACCACATCCTCAAGATTGCCCATGGCATAGCCAATCTCACCGACACGGAAATCGATGTTCGCTTTCTCACCGGTCCCTCATCGGTCAACAACGACCCCACACTCACCGAACTGATCCGCCAAAATGCCATCGATCTATTGGGCCAAACACACGTTCAAACCATCGCCAGACCGAGCATGGGGGGCGAAGACTTTGCCAATTATCTCGACCATGTGCCCGGCAGCCTATTTCGCCTGGGATGCATGCCCGCCCGGGGGAGTGCCCCGCCCCTGCATGCACCCGACTTCGACATCGATGAACGCGCCCTGGTCATAGGCGCCAAAATACTCGCGCGCAGCGTCGTCAACTACTTCGATCCATCGCGAAAAAAGAATGGAGCTTGCCATGACCCGACTTGAATTTAATCCCAGTAATCAACCCACCCTCGGCGTGGAAATAGAACTGGCTCTGGTCGATGCCAACACCATGGCTTTGTGCAGCAAAAATGCCGCGATTCTCAATCGCATTCCCGACGAATATGCCGACAAAATCAAGCCCGAATTGATGCAGTGTTATGTCGAAATCAACACCGATATATGTGAAAGTGTCAGCCATGTAGAAGCCGACCTCAAGCCCAAACTCCAGACGCTATCCAGCGTAGCGGCCGCCGAGAATGTCCAACTCTACTGGTCGGGCACACACCCATTTTCCACCTGGCGCGAACAAAAAATCACCCCCAATGACCGATACATGGGCCTCGTCAACCTTCTCCAGGACACCGCCCGGCAACTGGTCACATTTGGCCTCCACGTACACGTAGGCGTCAACAGCGGCGACAAAGCCATAATGATCTGCGACCGAATACTGCGCTATTTGCCCGTCTTGCTGGCGCTATCTTGCAACAGCCCATTCTGGGAAGGTCGGGTCACGGGCTTGCACTCGTGGCGATCAAAAGTAATGGAGGGCCTCCCCACCGCTGGGCTGCCCCCCTTAATGCGCAACTGGAGCGAATATGTCTGGCTCATCAACCACCTCATCGACACTGGCTATATCGAATCCATCCGAGAAATCTGGTGGGACGTGCGTCCCCACCACGCATTTGGCACCGTTGAAGTCCGCATTTGCGACATTCCCGGCACTCTCGAAGACACATTGGGATTGGTCGCACTCGTACAGTGTTTAATTTGCAACCTGTCCGACGAAATCGACCGGGGAATCTATCAACACGACAGCCACCCCATGCTCATCCGTCAAAACAAATGGCATGCCTCGCGGTACGGCATCGATGCACAACTGGTCGATTCCACCTCTCACAACCTCAAATCCGTCCCACAAATAACCGAGGAACTCGTCGAAAAACTGCTCCCCATGGCCGAACAGCTCAATTGCGTACCCTATCTCAAACACGTCCTCGACATGGCTCACCAACCCACCTGGGCGCAACGGCAAATGGATCTCCTCGCCCTCACTGGCGACCCCGCCGAAGTCGTCCGCCGCCTGATTAACGAACCATCTTCTTGACCGAATTGCCAACAGACTGCAGAAACTTCACAACTTCCGCGGCTTCCTTGCCTCCCTTTTTGGCATGGATCATCAGCGCAATCCCGTGTGGCCCCTTTTCATTTACAACCGCGGGATTGTCGTTCACCACCGCCTGTACGATTTCGAGCTTGCCCAGCATGGCCGCCGCAAACAAATCGATACGCGCACCCTTGTTCAGCAAAAACTCGGCAATGTCCTTGCGACCCATGTGTGCTGCTGCGCCCAGTCCTGTTTCCCAGTCGCCGCCTCCCCAATCCCAGGAAGAATTGACGAGTGCCGGTTCTTTCTCAAGCAGCTTTTTTACACTGTCGAAGTCGCCGTGGGCATCTTGGACAAATTGGTTGACGAGTTTCGGATCAATAGCAGAATTATTTTGTGACATGTTTTCCTTCCCCTCTTGTCGCGGTGCAATAAAATATTTTGACAATCTGAAAATTCAACAAATTGTAATAACATTTAACTGGAGACGCAACGAGAATGAAGAAAAGTTTCAGAGGGAGTTAATTCCTCCTTTCATTTTTTTACTAATATCTCAATCGCTGTTTCAAAAATGCGGTCCGTTCCACTTTCCAAAAGCGCGTCTGGCGTCGAAACCCAAACATCGGGTGCAAGACCAACACCTTCAAAAGGTTCAAAGTTGGGCGTAAATGCCTGCCACCGCGGAACACGAAAAGTCCAGCCATTGGGTAGTTCACGATACACGGGATTGCCCGAACCCCCTCCCGTTGTGTCACCAACAACTGTGACCTGGGGCAAAGTACGCATCATAAGCACAAAGGCTTCTGCCGCGCTAAAAACACGACGGTTGGTGAGCAGGACGACTGGTCTGGTAAATGTGATATTGCCTTTGGGTTCAAAGCTATCGGAAAAATACTGGGTAAAATCGTCGTGATTGGGTCCGCTGCGAAACTGAACATGCCTGAACAATCGCTCTTCATCTGCAAATCTGCTAGCAACATCCTTTGCATTTCGACCACTGCCTCCGCCATTGTTGCGAACATCGACAATGAGTCCTTGTATATTACCCATTTCTCTCAGTGCGATTTCGATGTCTCGTCCCCAATTGCCACCACTATAATTGCTAAAACTGCTGATATGCACATATCCAATTTGCTCATCCAACAAGCGATATTGTATGGGATTATTTGTGCGTCTCACGATACCATATTGAATGCGTAAAATTTCGCTGTCGTAATTGCGTGGATATTGATCCCACCAGGCAGTGTATGAATAATCTCCCAAAGGGGTATAAAGATTTACATGCCCGTCCCGGAGTGTTGCGAGCATATTGCTCATAATGAGAAATAGGTCCTCATCTGTTGTCTGCGATGTGACCTGTGGGCGATAGATGGCATAAACCGAATCCCAGTCAACGCCTTTGAGTTCAAATGCAGCGTAGAAATGGTCGTATTCTTGCCAGAGGTATTCAAAATTGCTTTCGGGTGTGTTTTCTGGAATAGAATTGGTAATGGTTCGGCTACACCCTATGCCCAGGAGGATAAAAATGAAGAATGTTGGCAGACAAATCTTCACGTCTAAAACCTCCAGTTGATCAACCCACTCAGTTGATCAACGCCGATTTGCACACGACGCGGTTCCGTATAGCGATAGAATTGTCCCCAATATTGTATCTGGACAGACCATCTATTAGAAAGATGATGCGTCCAGACAAGATTGTGTTCCACGCTTAAAAATTGGTGTAGACTTGTTGTATCGAAGTCTCCGCTTTCACCCATGCCATAGGTATGACGCCATAAGAACACAAGCGCGGGTACAGACAGGTCATAATATAGAGATGATTTGTCTGTCCATTCAAAATGCAATGCGATTGACGGCTGAACCGAACCGACGAATTCACCAAAATATTCACGACCAGATTGTAAGTAAAATTGTCTGCGAAAATGAATAAATGCCTGTTGAACAACACCCCAATGCAACCGCAGACGACCAGACGAATCAGACCGAAAGGAGCGGTGATATGCGTATCTTACTTGAATGCGAGTTAGCTCAACCCTGTGATTGTGCCCTCGGGTAAGAGACGATGTGAGAAGCCCAGTATCCCACATCAGGGATATGTGATGACGGCGTTTGGCATTTTGAGCGCGATATTTGATGAGCCATCCCTTGCCATCTCCATTGTAAGTAAATGGAGAAGCCAAATTATCTTTACTACGCATCAAAAACAAACCGAGACCAATACCGAATTGCCGCGTATTTTTTGTCTCGGCTTCCACAGATTGCGCAATCAACAAACATCCCACAAAAACCAAACCAATATATTTCGCCATAAAATCAGATCTCGTATGTATTGCAAAAGGCGTGAGTTCTGGATCGCGGCTAAAACCATGCCGCGATGACGGCTCTGTTGATAGGAATGAGTTAAAGCAAAAAACTTATTTGAAAAACCTCTCTCCTTTTATCTGCGAATACTCTTGACCGCTCCCACATCTTTCCCCCACAACAAACTCAAACTAAAGCTCAATTCCGGACCGCTGAAATTTCTACGACCTCTTATTGGCTCTGCAAAATTTGCAATCAGATGATAGCCCGCGCTTGCGCCGAGCATCAAATACCTTCCGATGGCAAAATCAACACCACCACCGATATAAGCTCCCAAACTGGCTTGAATACGACCTTCTTGAACGATCCTCGATGTAGTCAAGTCGAGATTTAGCTTTTCAAGATCAGCCTGAACGTTGACAGTTCGCCCCTCATCGTCTTCTTGCACCTTAACGCTAACGCCTTCCGCCTCAATATCGACGTTTGGTACATCTCGTCCTATACCAACTTTTTGAGAGGTGTCTGATAAAAAATAGGACCCCGCACTTGCGACAACATAAGGGCGAAAAGGGGATGGTGCCAGAGGCCAGTAGTACCTTACACCAAAAAGCAGAGGCATAACAACGACGGCATCCTCTGATATGCCTATAACACCCACATTTTGCTCGATCTCTGCAATCAACCCAGCCCATCGAACCATCAAAGCCAGATTTTCTTTGAGCTGATAGATATAAGCGACAGCCCCCATCACATTCTCTGCACTCTGCTGTACCAATCCGCTCCCTACACTTTGCCGCGCCAATCCGCCTGTGCTGGTAGTAGATCTTCCAACTGGATTCCAATATCCGCCGCGCAATTCGATCCGAGAGCGCTTTACGCTATATTTAATCCCGCCCCGAGTTGTGGTACGTTCTCGTGCAACAATTTCAAAATCATCTTCGTCAAGTATCTCGCGCTGTCCCATCGCCAATTCGACCGAAGCTGTAGCCGATTGAATCTCACGGGCCATGTGAACGCGATACGTGCCGGGTTCCAAACCCAACTCAACGCGCCGTCCAGCGGGCTTGAACAACTCTGCGATCAACTGTCGATTGGCATTTCGAATAAAAAATCGCCCCTGAAGCGACTCCGCCAAAACCAGTCCCGCCGACGTTTGTCGCACATCCGTCATCACCACATCGCCCGTACCCGTCATCTTGATATCATAAGCTGGATGCTGTGCCCCTCCTCGTGTGCGTTCCGTGCCCTCCAATGTATTTTGAAACGCGAAGTGATAGGCTTCATTCAACGTGACGCGCCCATCCCCGGTCACATCTGCTGCACCGCGCAATCCCGACACCAGATAATGCGAAAAAAACGACGCCCCAATCGCATCCGACTCCTGCGCCGCTTCATCTTCTGAACTCGACGTCAAAAACGCATACCCCCGCATATCCGACGACGCATCCACCATAAACGCCTTTTGTCGTCTTCCGCCCTTCAATCGCGTAATCGCACCAGAAGCACAGGCATCCAAAATAGCAATATGCACTTCGGCTTCCATCCTATCCATTGCATTGCGAAGGCGTACGTAGGAAAAAAGCGATTCACCCAACCTAAGGCCATTTTCATCGGCGTGTCCCGAATAATAGATAATGACCTCTCGCCGCGCTGCTTCCGCAGATGCAACCCGATTGTGCAATACGTGCAAAGCCATCTCAAGATCGTCAACGCGCGGATCGGATAACAAAACACCGGCATCAACCCCACCCATTGTTTCCATGACCTGCACAAAATTTTGAGCATCAGAGACAGCATATTGCAGGGTCTCGCGCTTTGCCCCGCCATCATTGGCACCCACAGCCAGCACCCACCGCCGCACGCCATCTACCGCATACAGATCTTGAACAATCAGAACACAGAGTACCATCATAAGAGCCAAAACGCGACCAAACATTGCAATTCTTCCTCCTTTGGACCTCTCTCCTCATCCGTGATATAATCTAAAACGCCCGCCGAAACCGCACCCAAACCCGCCAATCAACCAGATCGTTTGCATCCAGTGGCCGGGCAAAAAACACGCGCAAATTATCGGTCTTTAATCCAAATCCCGCACTCGTTACAACCCGTGTTTCAACAGGCCCTCTATCCGAAAACCACGCCTTACCCGCATCAAAAAATACACCGATGCCAACATCATCTAAAGGCCAGTCATCCCTAAAATGAGCTTCGCCATCAACCCAATAAATCGCATTAAACAGCACCATGCGATCTCCCTCATAAGCATTCAATCCATAACCCCTAAGCGAAGAAGGACCTCCGAGACGATAGAGAAATTGCACGGGCACACGTCCTCGTCCAGTACCCGCGCGAACGCGCAAATTCAATTGGGTCCCACGCCCCGCATACTGATAGCGGCGCACATCCAGGATATAGCGTTCAAAATCAAAATCGCCTCCCCAAATACCACCTGCTTTCTCAGCCTGTGCCATTAAACGCCATCCCTGTCGAGACCGTTGGCTCGCACGACTATCTAACTGTAGTGTACCCATTACACTGTGCATTTGCCCGGCCTCAATCTCTGGATTGGGTCGAAAATTCATCCGGCTACCCCATCGATCGCCAAATAGATTCCAGGAAACGCTATTGGGCATCGACTCGAAAACATCTACACCCACCTGTCCTCGAACCTCTACCATGCGGTCAAAATCCCGAAAAATATAAGTACTGGCCCCCTCCCGACGATAATAGTCTCTAAAATCGCGTCGCAACAAAAAGGCAAAAATCGAATTTTCTATCTCATCAATACGCCAATTATCTTGCGTATTTGTCAACCCGTGCAATTCAAAACCCAGCGCGACCATGTTGTCCTTTGACGCACCAGAAAAAGTAAAAAACTCAGCACCAGCCTGATAATCCCACCGATTACTCCCAAAGCCATAACCCACTTCGCCATAGTGCGCCACCCCGCGCGAAGTGCGATATTTCAATGGCAATCGCCAGCCAATAAAAACGCCATCCACCCGATTGTAACGCACCAAAAAATCTTCGTGATCAATGCGCCAAATATTCGAAAATGGAGCAATACGCGCCTTCCAGGAACCCAGGCGGTGGTGTGCTATGTGGGAGACAGACGGTTTATATCCGGGCAATAAACGAGCAATGCGATCAAACGCCTCCACCTCTAATTCCCGACCAACAGTTCCCATTTTATCAATTTGAACAACGCCAACCACATTGACCAGCGTTAAAGTGGCAGCCTTGCGATCATGGACCATTGCAAACAGACCAATAACAGCATCTGCTTCCTTCTGCAAATACACCGACACGCGCTCGCGTTTCTTCCATGACTGAACGGTTATCTCCCAACCCATCGCATCTAAATATCGCGCAATTTTGTCCATACGCATTGCAATCTCATCAACCGACAGAGTATGCACACGCACCAGCTTCAGATCTGATAGGGCTTCACCAATTTTTTTATTTTTACTTTTGACCCTTTCAGCGACCTGCTTCAACATCAATTGTCCAATAGACACATCCGCAGTGACATCTTTGGACTCAAATACATCCAGTGATTTAACCTCCACATAACCCAAATGACTGGAAATATCTTGTTGTGCATTCGCGATTCCAAAAATCAAAAAACAAATGACACTCGCGCACAAAATCATTCGGCACATATTCTCCTCCGATCAGAATAACAACAAACCCAACCCCACGCTGTACTCCATCCCACTATAGTCCGTTTGCCCATCCACCGGCACAGCAAAAGGCTCGACAAACCGATTATAGCCTATGCGTCCACCCAGAACAAAAAACTTCATAAACGGCACATCCAGTCCACCACCCCAATACAACCCATTCACTTCATCGACATTCTCATCCAATACTTTACCCGTGTACCGACCAACGCCTCCTTCGGCATAAGGGCGCAGAGGTGAACGCCACATATTCAAAGGCATATAAATACGCAGACTGACCAGCTCAGATGACACGCCTGCTTTTTTTTCATCGTCAGCAAACGAAAATCCCGAACGAGAATAATTGATCGAAACATGTTCTGTGGGCCAGAATCCAAAAATCCAGACTTTGCTATCATCCCCCAGTTGCCATGCACCCCTGCTGCGTTCAAGACGCCATCTGCCGGATAGCCTGTGTGGATAGCGGGCAGATGTCCCGGTTGCTGGCTTCCTCAACGCAGGCCCTCGGCTTGTGGTTTTTTCGCGCACCTGAGAGCGAAAATGCCGATCCTCAAGCAAAAACCGCTCACCCTTTTTTAACGCGACCTTTGAATGCAACAATTGCGTTCGCTGTTCAAAATGAATGTCATAAACCTCGGGTTCCAATCCCAACTCGAGCGTTTGCCCGGCGGTCTTGTCCAGCTCTGCCACCAGTTGCTCCTGCGAATTGCGCACAAAAAATCGGCCATTCAACTCATCCGACAAAATCAAACTCGCCGACGTCTCTCGCACATCGGTCATCACCACATCGCCTGTACCCGTCATCTTAATATCATAAGCCGGATGCTGCGCCCCTCCCTGAGTTTTTTCGGTTCGCTTCAGCGTATTGCGAAATGCAAACGCATACGCTTCGCTGAGTGTCACCTTACCATCACCGGTCACATCTGCTGCACCCCGCAAGCCAGACACCAGATAATGCGTGAAAAACGATCCGCGAATGCGATCCGATTCTTGTGCAGCCTCATTTTCGGAACTCGAAGTCAAAAACGCATACCCCCGCATATCCGACGACGTATCGACCATAAAGGCTTTTTGCCTTTGCCCGCCTTTCAGGCGCGTAATAGCGCCCGAAGCACACGCATCGAGCACAGTAATATGCACATCCGCCTGAACGCTATTCATTGCATCGCGCAAAGCGCGATAGGTCAACCGATCTTCTCCCAACAGCAACCCATTTTCATCGGCATGCCCCGAATAATACAGGACAACTTCGATGCGACTCGACGATTGGGATGCTTTTATAACCCGAGATTGCAAATCCATCAAAACCCGTTTAAAATTTTCCAAACTCGGCTCGGCCAATAAAAATTGATCCTCAGATTCAACCCCACCCATCATCTCTAAAACACGAGCAAAATGTTTTGCATCCGATACGGCATAACGCAGTGGTGTGCGTTTCACCCCACCAAAATTTGCGCCAGCCGCCAACACAAAACGCCGCACAACCTGTGTTGCCTCAATTCCCTGAGCACATAACAGCAGACCGATCCCCAACAGTACTGCCCATCGGCGCAACATCACCTGCCCCCTTTGTAAAGCGTAATGACAAACTGCTCAAATTCTCTTCCCACCCTCAATGAATCGGGACCACCCTTTGCCGCCTGTGCCACATCGCGCACGTCAAAAGACATATCTGCTGTCAAAAAATAAAACCGTTCCCACTTTGGAGCATCATCCAGTTCGTAAGAATAATCCAGAGACACCGGATCGCCCTGTATCAAGCGCACGGCACTTGTTCCCGATGAGGGCAAATGCCGCGTCACAGTGCCGCGCCCATCCACAGACACAATCACCCCAAAAGGCTTGCCCGCCGCGCGATAAAAAATCTGAATCAAATCGCCTGTATAAGCCACACTGCTATCCGACAATTGTTCAATCTCAGACGCCCTTTTTCGATATAGCAACAAATCCGGCTTTACGCCTTTTAACCGAATGCCATCCATCCCTTTCCGATCCCAGGGTGGCGGCACTTCAGGCCCCGGTAAAAAGATCGAAAAAACAACGGCGAGCAAAATCACAGCGGCCAATGCAAAACGCGGACCGAACCGCGATATACTCGGCACCCCTCGCCTCTCCGACCGGCGCGCAACCTGCCGCGCAACCCACTCAGTCGGATAGGACGCGTGAATTTCTCGATCTGACCCTTCCAATGCCTCCAGGCGCGCCCTCAAATCCGGGTCCTCATCCAGCGCCCTTTGAACAGCTCTCATCTCTTCTTCCGGCAGTTCATTCAGCCGAAAACGCTCCAGTTTCCAATCACCGCGTTGTCTCCTCATAGATCCTCCAACTTCTCCAGCGATTCTCGCAACCCCCGCAACCGCTTTCGCACTCCAGAAACCGACATCCCAACCTCCCGAGCGACTTCCGCCAATGTGAAACCATCCACAAAATGTAAAACCGCAATTGTTCGCGTCGAATCTCTGTGCCGGGCAAAAAGCCGGTCGAGCATCGCCCGAGCATCCAACCGCGATTCCAGATCTTCAATCCCAGCAATGTGTATCAACTTCTCATCACCCGGCAGATCGAGCCGCTGATCGCGAATGCGATTCAAACACACATTGGTCGCAATGCGATACAGCAAACTCGACGGATAGGTCGCTTTCAGACGATCCCGGCGTTGCAATACCCGCACAAAAACATCTTGCATGGCATCCATGGCGCGATCTTCATCTCGCAACAACCGCCGACAGCGACGCAACACCATAGGACCGTATTTTTGATATAACAATTCGACATTCATAAACAACCCATCGCTTTATTTTTTAACACATCACACAGACCAAAATGTTACTTTTTTTTGGCAGGCACAAGATCGAGATGAATTTAAACGCTCGCCTGAGAAGGAAAATTTGGTTGCTTATTTTTTTTATCCTTTATAAATTATTTGTTCTGTCTAACAACCCCCGTCCCTCAAAAACGATTCCACAGGTCATAAACTATGAGCACCCCCGAAACAACACGCGAAACGGCTGGCGATACACCAGCCAATGCCCCTTCAGACGACGCGCCCACTGTCGAAGAACTCGACAAAAAATACGCTGAAGACACACCTGATACCGAATTTGCCGCATTACTCGAAGAAAGCGATAAGCAGAGTTATCGCGAGGTCTCTACTGGCGATAAAGTCACTGGAACGATCCGCGAAATCGGTGACTCCACAGCTTTTATCGACTTTGGCGGCCGCAGTGAAGCATCAATAGACATTCAAGAACTGCGCGACGAATCGGGCGAATTGAAATACAAGGCTGGCGATACCATCGAAGCCTTTGTCGCCAGCACCGATGGCGAAATACGCCTGGCATTTTCGTTGCGCGTTTCCAGTCGTCAACTCCTGCGTCAAGCACATCAAAACGACATGCCCATCGCCGGCAAAGTCACCGGCTTCAATACCGGAGGCCTTGTGGTGAATATCGGCGGCCTTCGCGCATTCTGCCCCATGTCGCAAATCGACACGGGATATTGCGACGACCCGGCTTCGTATGCGGGCCAAACCCACAACTTCAAAATTGTTGAACTGCGAGGACGCAACAATGTCGTCGTTTCACGCCGCGCTTATCTGGAAGAAGAAAATCGCAAAAAAGCCGACGAGATGCGCCAAAAACTCTCAGAAGGTGAAGAAAGAACGGGAACCATTACACGCATAGAACGCTTCGGCTCTTTTGTTGACCTCGGAGGAGTTGAAGGTCTGGTACACGTCTCGGAAATCAGCCACACCCGTGTAGAAAATCCGCGCAGTGTCCTAAAAAAAGGCGAAGAAGTGCGCGTGAAAATAATCGGCCTCAAGAATCTGGGCAAAAAAAATGAGCGCATATCGCTCTCTATCAAAGCACTGGAAAGAGATCCCTGGGATACGGTAGCAGAGCGCTACCAATCGGGCAGCATCATTACCGGCAAAGTCGTTTCAATCCAAAATTTCGGTGCCTTTGTCGAAATTGAACCCGGTATTGAGGGGCTGGTCCACATCTCGCAGTTCGTCTCGGGAAAACGCATCTCAAACCCCAGCGAAGTCGTTTCAGTCGGTCAAGAAGTCAAAACCTTGATCCGCGAAATCGATTTGGGTAAAAAACGCATTTCACTCTCAATGCGCGCCGTTGAAGAACGAGATAGGCAAACGGCTGAAATTGAGGACATGGCCGCATTCAAATCCAAGCAAACGCAAGAGTCTCAAAGCGACAATGCCATGGCCGACGCCCTTCGCCGTGCAGGACTCGCCTGAGAGGCCGTTAAAATTCAGCGGTCAGTTTTGCGCCATCACGTCTCGTTGGGTGATCGTTAAAAACTGACCGCTTATTTTTTTATGTTAAAATGTCTAAAAACACCGACAAAAACGCGCTCCTGAAGGATGTCCGATTTCAAACTATGCGCGGGTCTGGCCCCGGCGGTCAACATCGCAACAAAGTTGAAACCGCCGTACGCGCGACCCACATACCCACGGGTATTACGGTCATCGCCACAGAACACCGCTCACAACACCGCAACAAACAACTCGCCCTCGAACGTTTGCAAAACCGCTTGAACGAGCGCAACAAAAAGCGCAAACCGCGCATCAAAACCCGCCCCAACCGATCTTCGATCGAGAAACGCCTGGAAAAAAAACGCCAGCGTGCAGAAAAAAAACGCCAGCGACAACGCGTGGTCAACAATTAGCTCCCAAAATGATCATATCCCAACTGCTCCAATAGCACGCGCTTGCCATCCTCATCTTCTATCATCACACGACCATCGCCAGCCACAACCTCGCCAATGCGACAAATAGAATACTGTTCTGCCAGTGCTTCGACCTTATCGACCTGTGTGTGAGACACAGAAAATAGCAGCTCAAAATCTTCCCCTCCAGTGAGAGCAAGATCCAATTTTTCTTCACCACTGACTTCACAAAATTTCTTAAACGCCAGCGACATGGGAATCGTCGCTGCCCGAATCACAGCCGACACGCCACTTTGCTGGCAAACATGGCTCAAATCCGAAGCCACCCCATCCGACACATCGATCATCGCTGTCACCGCACCTGTCTCCGCCAATACCTGCCCCAAATCCAACCGAGGCTCAGGCCGATAATGCCTTTGTAACAACGCGGTTCGCACCTCACCTGGCAGATCGACATCACCCAATACCAGCCCCAAACCACCTGCAGCATCGCCCAATGTCCCCGATACATAGACAGCATCACCCACTTGTGCGCCAGACCGATAACACACCTGGTCTCGCGCCATCTCACCCGTAAGCGTCAAACTCAAAACCAGCGCACCAGACGTGCGCGTTGTATCACCGCCCACAACAGCCACATCAAACCGATCTGCACAGGCAAAAAGCCCGTTGTAAATACGCTCCACATAACCCACATCACAATCACCCGATGCGCTAACCGCCACAACCGCATCCGTTGGTTTCCCTCCCATAGCAGCCACATCGGACAAACTCGCAGCCAGTAATTTGTACCCCACACCTTCTGGCGGTGCCTGTGGCACAAAGTGTACGCCCTCAACCATCGCATCAACCGTCACCAATCGCACGCGCGCCTGCCCGGCAGCCATAACAGCGCAATCATCTCCAATCCCACACAGAACCCGATTGCGCTGTGCGTGCGCGGTAATGCGATCAATAAAATCGAACTCTCCGATATCCTTAAACCGATCCATCTCACTTTTCCCCCCACGCCCACGCCACAACATCTCGATACGCCACATCGCCCCCAAAAATATCCAGCGCACTGCCAATAGTCAGATCTACCCGCCCCTGGCCCAGCACATTGACGCGGTGCATATCCGATAGCTCTCGCACCCCGCCTGCATAAGTTACCGGCACGGGTGACCATTTGCCCAATAATTCCACCAGAGGTTCTTCTACACCTGCTCGTTTGCCCTCAACATCAACCCCATGCACCAAAAACTCAGCACAATAGCCTGCCAACGCACTCAAAGTCTCCTCGCCGACAGTCACATCCGTAAATCTTTGCCAGCGATCCGTTACAACAACATAATCATCACCGCGCCTTCGACAACTCAAATCCAGAACCAAACGCCCTCTACCCACAGTCTGTATCATCTCATCCAACCGCCTCATATCAATTTGCCCATCTCGGAAAACATAAGACGTCACAATTACATGGCTTGCACCCGCACGCAAGAATTTTTTCGCATTATGTGGCGTGATACCCCCACCCATATGCAGACCCCCGGGAAACGCCTCCAGAGCCTCCAACACCGCCGCTTCATTGCCCGGCCCAAGCGCAATCACATGGCCGCCCCAAAATCCATCCTCGCGATACAGCCGTGCATAATCCGCAGGAGAGCGTTCGGTTTCAAAATTTGTCACCGTGTGCTGGGCATCCCCATCGCGCAACGTGCCCCCCACGATTTGTACAACCCGACCATCTTTCAAATCAATACACGGTCTGAATTTCATGTGATCTACCCAACGGGCGGGCACGGGAACACCGCCCCTACAACTTTCTGTAAAAAATATGGATTACAAACATATTATGTGTTATTTTTCTATTTATATCAACATCAACCGCGATCATCCCAAGGAAACTTTATGCAAGATCCCCGACTTGAAAAACTCGCCGATGTCCTAATTCGCCATTCCACAAAGTTACAAGCGGGCGAAACCGTCCTCATTCAAGGCTACGACATGCCCGAAGACATGATCATTGCACTCATTCGCAAAGTGCGCGAAGTCGGCGGCATTCCCCTGGTATCCATGAAAAACAACCGCATCCAACGAGAACTCATCCATGCAGGAGATGTCGCCACCATGCAACAAGCAGGCGATTACGAAGCCTTCCGAATGAAGCGCGTACAGGCCTATATCGGTCTGCGCGGTAGCCGCAACATCTCAGAATTATCAGATGTATCCAGCACCGCGATGAATATTTACGAAAAACACTGGCTCAAACCCGTGCATTTTGCTATCCGCGTGCCGCATACCAAATGGGTAGTCTTGCGATGGCCCACACCTTCTATGGCACAACAGGCGCAACAAAGTACTGAAGCTTTTGAAGATTTTTACTTTGACGTCTGCACGCTCGACTATGGCAAAATGGCCGAAGCGGTTGTACCCCTCCAAAAACGCATGGAACAAACCGAGCGCGTGCGCATCACCGGAGTCGATACCGATCTATCCTTTAGCATCAAAAACATACCAGTCAGACCCTGTACGGGACTTCGCAACATCCCCGATGGCGAGTGTTTTACTGCACCGGTGAAATACTCAGTAAACGGTCACATCCATTTCAACGTTCCCACTATCTATCGCGGTACAACATTTTCAGATATCAAACTGACCTTTCAAGCGGGCAAAATCATCGACGCGACCGCAAATGACACCGATAAACTCAACGATATTCTCGACACCGATAAAGGCGCGCGTTATATTGGTGAATTTGCCATCGCATTCAACCCCTATATCACATCGCCTATGCTCGATATCCTCTTCGACGAGAAAATAGCGGGCTCATTCCACTTTACACCCGGAAATGCCTATCCCGATGACGCCGACAACGGCAACCGCTCTGCCGTACACTGGGACATGGTATTTATCCAAACACCCGAATACGGCGGAGGAGAAATCTACTTCGACGACGAGTGCATTCGCAAAGACGGGCATTTTGTCGTAGAAGACCTCAAAGGGCTAAACCCCGAAAACCTCAAATAAACTAAAATAGCTTTCACAACTGCCCATGACAAAAACCGAACACCCCATGCAAACCCTGACCATCTCCATCAAAGGCATGAGTTGTGCCGCCTGTGTGGCGCGGGTTGAAGATGCCCTCCAAACTGTTCCCGGCGTCGCAGATGCCCAGGTCAACTTTGCCACCCATCAGGCCACGGTTCATCACAAAGCAGTCCTGACAGATGTGCTCCTGAACGCCGTCTCCAATGCCGGCTACGAAGCCTCTCCTCACATTTCCGAAGACGCCGAACAAATCGAACGCACAATCGAATATCGCAAGTTGCGTTATCTGTTCACAGTCGCCGCAATCCTCTCTGCACTCATCATGGCAACGGGCATGACCCGCACCATGTGGGGTGCAAACATCCCCCCCCATCACATTCACATATTGCTCTTTGCATTGGCCACACCGGTCCAATTCTTATGTGGCTGGCGTTTTCTCAAAGGGGCATGGGCTGCACTGCGCCATCGCACAGCCGACATGAACAGCCTGATAGCTGCGGGAACCCTCGCCGCTTATTTTTACAGCACTGCGGTAATCTTTGCCCCACTCGACATGCAGAATATCCAGACCTACTTCGACACCTCTGCCATGATCATTACACTCGTCCTGCTCGGTCGTCTGCTCGAAACGCGCGCCAGAGGTCAAACATCGTCCGCCATCCGAAAACTCCTCGACCTGCGACCCAAAACTGCCCACATCGTCCGCGACGGCCGGGATGTTGAAACGCCCGTTGAACACATCCAGGTCGGCGATCACATTCGCGTTCGGCCCGGTGAAAACATCCCTGTTGATGGCCTCATACAAAATGGACAATCCGCAATTGACGAATCCATGCTCACGGGGGAATCCCTACCCGTTGACAAACAATTAGGCGACAAAGTCACAGGCGGCACGCGCAACACAACCGGTAGTTTTATCTTCCGGGCAACACAGATCGGCGCCGATACAGTCTTGTCTCAAATCATCGACCTCGTGCGCCGGGCACAGGGGTCCAGAGCACCTATACAACACCTCGCCGACCGCGTCGCCCGCATCTTTGTCCCGATAATCTTTGCCATCGCCCTGCTGACCTGCGCCCTGTGGTGGATCTTTGACTTTGGGATCGAAACCGCCCTCATCAATGCCGTGGTCGTCCTCATCATCGCCTGCCCTTGTGCAATGGGATTGGCCACCCCCACTGCCATCGCGGTCGGCACAGGACGGGGCGCGCAACTCGGCATCCTCATAAAAGGAGGCGATGTGCTCGAAAATGCACACCGCCTCAATGCCATTGTCCTGGACAAAACAGGCACGCTAACAGAGGGCAAACCCACTGTCACCGATATTATCCCCGCAGAAAATTATCACCGCGATCACATACTCAAACTCGCAGCCTCTGCAGAAAAAGGATCGGAACACCCCCTCGGCGAAGCCATTGTTCGCGCCGCGCAAGAAGCCAACCTTTCCCTGCATCCAACCACAGATTTTGAAGCCAGACCAGGCGTTGGCGTCGCCGCCACAATTGACGGACAGCGCGTCGTGCTCGGCAACCCACGCACCATATCTGACCGCGCAAAATATCCAGCCGAAAAACTCGAAGCCGAGGGCAAAACCGCCGTATTCGTCACCGTCAATGATCAGCCCGCGGGCCTCATCGCCATTTCAGACAACCTGAAAGCCGACGCCGCGCAAGCCGTTCATGACCTCCAGCACCTGAGCCTTGAAGTCTCCCTCGTGACAGGCGACAATGAGCGCACGGCCAAAGCCATTGGGCAACAGCTCAACATCAATCAGGTCTTTGCCGAAGTTCTACCCCAGGACAAAGCTCACAAAATCGCGCAACTCCAGGACCAAAATATAAACGTGGGCATGGTTGGCGATGGCATCAACGACGCTCCTGCACTCGCCCAGGCCAATGTCGGCATCGCCCTGAGTTCGGGCACAGACATCGCCATAGAAAGCGCGGGCATGATCCTCATGTCGGGCAACCTATCGGCCATAGCCACATCTATCCGGCTATCGCGGCAAACCATGCGCGTCATTCGCCAAAATCTCTTCTGGGCATTTGCCTACAACACCCTTCTAATTCCCGTTGCTGCGCTGGGCCTGCTCAATCCCCTGGGTGGTCCCATGCTCGCCGCAGCTGCTATGGCCCTCTCTTCTGTCTCCGTTGTCACCAATGCCCTGCGCCTAAAGCGATTTTCTCCGTAATATCTTAATAAGCGAATCTACGAATCAGCGAATCTACGAACCCCACCCATCCTCCCAAAATCAGTATGTACTGCCATTCGTCTATTCGTCTATTCGTCTATTCGTCTATTCGTCCTACCGCCTCTTCGCGTAATTTAATATCCCGCGAAAAATGCGATCCGCATCTGAATCGCGTATCTTGTGAGAACGCAATGCCCATGCTTCGCCTTTATGGTGTACATTGCGTATCTCCACCAGAATTTCTGCCTGCGCCAGATTGCCCCGCAACACCGCCAGATTCCGCCCCCCAATTTGAGCGGGCATATCTGGCAGATCGAGTGCCCTTTCCATAATCCGCGCAAATGACCGGGACCGGGAATCGATCTTCCCGCGCCTGCTCCAATAAATAACCAGAGGACCCTCTGGACGATTGGGAGTGTTGTCTGCATGCAGGGATATAAACAGAGTCTTCCCGCGCCTTGCAAAGAAACGGTTGGCTATTTTTACCCTTTGTACAATATTGTCAAGCCCCGGACGCACTGAAAAACTATTTCTTCTGTTGACACTTACATCGTTATAGACTTCGTTTTGTTCGTGTACAAACGTCCTTGCAGGCGGATTATTTTCCCGAATGAGATGATTTGGACTAATCACCGTCATCTCCACCTCGGCACCTGCAAGCCTCAGTTTTTGGTACAAACGCAACGCAATATCGTAAACAAATTCGTCTTCGACCACATAAACCGAACGATTATTGCCATCTAAATTGGAAACAATAGCACCCGGGTCGCGTCCACCGTGCCCCGGGTCGAGCACAATGCGCCAGCCTTTCAATGATCTGCCATCTCGACGCATATCAGAATTAATACTGGCATTGAACACGCCCATCAAATTTCGGGCACTCCGATAATCTTCAATCGGCTTTTTGGGGGGCACTTCTCGATATCTCCGACTGCGTTGCACAGCGGCTTTGGGACGAGAAAAATAATACGGCCCATTATCCATCGTGATCTTTGTTAACCGAGTCTGTATCTTTAACCTCTGGCCCACATAAATGCGATCCGACCGGATACCATTGCTCCGCTTGAGTTCGGTCAGGCCCATAGAATATTGTGCGGCAATTTTAGAAAGCGTATCCCCCCTTCTCACCACATAGTCCATTTCTACGTAGCCAGAAGATGGACGGGAGCGAGCCGATTGAACAGTATAAGAACGCGTGCGAAGCCTTTGTCCGGGATAAATATTATTCGACCTCAACCCATTGATCCGCTTCAGTTCGGTCACACTCATGGAAAACTGATCGGCAATTT
>VXRD01000046.1 GCA_009838845.1 Gemmatimonadota bacterium
AACAAAAAAATACCAAATTTTTTTAAAATCCACACAAGTTAAAAAAAACCCGCCCGTTTTTACCGGGCGGTCGGGACGAATATCAAGACACAACCGGTGAATTGGTATCCGCTCTTTACTCGACAATACGAAAATAAACGTATCTCCTATCCGTCTGCTCAGTTTTCTTGTCCTTCGCCAATACGGTCAATTGATAAATACCTTCGGGCACCTGGTTCACATCAATCTGCAAATACGTGAAATCATCTTCTCGATTGCCTTCGTAACTCGCTGTTACTGTGCGGGTCAAATCGCCATCTTTTGATCTTTTGATCTTCAAGCCCTCAGCAGGTATGTGATGCACTTGCCCTCCGCTCGTATAAACCTTCGTCTCTCCCAACATAAGGCTGTCGGCAAACGCGCTACTGCCCACCTCGCTATCCTCTGACCGTCCGGTCTGCAACCCCTGGGCTTCTGCTATTTGCCCACTCCGCAGATCAATCTCCGTTTTACCCAGGGTCTCAATCAGACTTTGAGATGCGAACAAGATAGGAGATAGGGTATCCACCTTTGGCTTGCCGATGGTGTAGGAGATCTCATACTGCGTGCTGCCAAAATCGTCGCGCTGGAGATCGTACAGTTCCAGATAGATAAACACCGGTTCAGATGGTGAAAATGTGCGGACAGGGTTGGGGGTGATGAGCAGATCGTCACGGCTTTCTGGCAATGCTTTCTTCACTTGAATATTGCTGCCGACGAGCAGATCACTCAGGTGAAAGGTCTCCTGGCCATACAAGAACGGTTTCTCATCGCGTGCCACACCAATTAGACCAGATGTTTGATCCAACAATTCTACCGAAAAATGATAGCGTCCCTGGGGGACAGACAATGTGCGCGAGACCAACAGGTGATCATTGCGATGGCGTGTAGCGGCGTTTGAGGCTGGTTTCTGTGGTGGCAAAGTGAGGGTCCTGGATTGGCGATCACTATACATATCATTCCACTGCTGATCAAAGAAGAAGACGCCGTCCCAAAAATTCACCTTGCCTGTTTCAGGATCTTCTGTTAATCGGTCTTTTGGAATCATATAGCTGAGTTCGACGCGCACGCTGTCTCGTTCTTCAAAGGCAGCGATCTGATAGGGGAGGGTGTATTTTCGATTGAGATACGGATCGACAAATCGCTGTGCTATTTTTTTAAATATGTGATGCGAGGCTTCTGTCAATGTACGTGGTGCAAAGGAAGCCAGTGATCTTCGTCTCATAGCAAACGGTCGTACTCCCGCAGTATCAGCATATGATAACAACCGCTCAAACGTAAAGGCACTGATTTCTACTGTAGGGACCAGACTTGGGGTCTTGACCGTAGCACCGCCGCAAAAATGCCAGATATCATCCGTAGTACCACAAAATTTGATCTGAAAGTTTTCGTAATACCAGAACTCCACCATTGCGGAGTTGAAGACCTCTTTAGAATCCCATGTCGCTTTATAGGCTGTCATACGACGTCTATATCTTCCAAATTTGATATAAGTCTTCCCCATATCTGTCTGCCAGCCCTCAACATCATCTAAAAATCTCCTGAATCGCAAATTTGAGTATGCCATACGACCAAAGTGTGCCATCTTTCTTTCATTAAAATCAGACAAATAAAGTGGATCCTGGCGCTTCCAAAACATCTCGCGTTCCAATAATTCATCAATCGTCTGCGTCATATCGCGGGATGCATGATCTTCCTGGGACACAAGCAGGTCAATAGATTCGAGCAACTCGCGCTCTTCAACACTCATCAAGCCAAGAGCGCGTTGATAATAGTTATGGGATTTATTGAACTCGCCAATCTGATAGGCAGCAAGCCCACAGAATAATAGTGCATTTTTGTCATCTGGATATTGTGCGCGCAGGGCTTGCATCAGGGCATGGAAGGCATCCCAGTATTTATCTTCAAAGTAAAGTATGCCCAACAAATAATAGGGTTGCTGATTGGTCCCATCCAATTGGATGCTTTTTCGCAAGACCTGGAGTGCCTCTTGTTTGGCTTCCTCGGCAAAGATATTGAAATCTTTTATTTTGCGCCTCATTGCCATTGTCCTGTAATATTTTATACTGGACCCCAGGTCCATTGAACGATGTGCAGCCCTTCTATCCTTCTGTGACAGGAAATCATACACCCAGAACATACCCAGACTATTGAGGACATCCGTATTTTTCGGATGCTTTTTCATCACGTTCTTGAATTGGTTCAATGCCCGAAATCGAAAGCTCTGTGTCCACCAGATTTTTCCGCGTGTCAGCCGGTATTCAGCATTGTTGGGATCTCTTGAGATTGCCTGCTGTATCATTCGCATTGCACGCTGTCGGCCATTTACGCTGTCGCCCCGCAGATGCAGTTTGGCCAATTCGTTATATGCAGGCGCATAATCTCTGTCTTTGGAAATAATCTCCTCGAAGGTCTTGATGCTTTTCTCCCGACTCACCTTGCCGACTTGTTGCTCTGCCATGTGAAATAGTGAGTCTATTGTTGTTTCGCCTTTGGACGAGCCGAAACTTAAGAGGCACGTCAGTGCGATCAATCCGATATGAGTTGTAAATCGCATTGTTATTCCCTTCAAAAGGGAGTGGTCTTTTTATGAATCCGAATGATGTTATGCGAAATAATTAGCACATGAAGAAAAATATCCTATTAAAAATTCGCTGTCAAGCCCAAATAGCGAAATAATTAGCAATGATTTTTTTGCACAGGAGGTTGAAGTTGACTCAAAAATAAAAACCGCCCGTTGTTACCGGGCGGTTGAATGGGTATTAGAAACTCAAATTGAAGCAGGAGATTTAGTTTGTATCTAATAACTTCTTCACAGCCGCTTCTGTGCGATCATCACGCAGCTTCAGCGCGTTGATGACGCCGTTTTTATCTACCAGAAATACCGATGGGATGCCCCATACACCGTAGGATTTTGCTATTGTCCGCGCCTTATCTTCGTCAAATACTTGCACATAGCTCAACTTTTCTTCTTTGACAAAATCTCGCAGTGCTTGCTCATCGTAATCCAAACTCACGCCTACGACTTCCAGGCCCTGATCTCGATAGGTTTCGGCAATGCTTTTAATTGCTGGAATTTCATCGACGCACGGAGGACACCACGTTGCCCAAAAGTCGATCAACACGGCTTTTTTGTCCCGGTAATCTGCGAGTCGGAAGGTTGAACCATTTAGTCGCTTGGCCTCAAATTCAGGGGCTATATCTCCCACGCTCAAAGTCGGGCGTTCCTCCATTTCCAATGTCGCCATATAACTCAATTCTTTTTTATTTGTCAGATCAATAGTATCGACTTTGCTCCATCGTTTTCCTCCAGAATCGGGGTTGTCCATTTTGTGAAGAGAAATGGCAATCCGCCCAGAAGGTAGATCACGCAACTCAAACCGTCCGTCTTTATCCGTTTTCGCACCGCTTAGTGCGACAAAATTCTCAGGGCTATCGGCTACAATATGGGTACTTACATAAACATCTGAAATAGGCTGGTCGTTGTAAGTTACAACACCGGTGATTCGCGCATCGCCCAGGGATTCAAAGTTCAGCGTCACATCGCGATCTTCAATTACCAGTGTCTGAGCTTGAATTGGGCGATGTATTGTCATCTTGCGCCCGTCTATTTCCATTTCTTCAGGCGCTCTCACGGAAATATGATATTCCCCTGGCTCCAAATCGTCTAAACGATATGCACCATTAGCATCTGTATGGTCCGTTTCCGGATAAATAGGACCACTTGATCTTTTAAATGAAAAAGCCGTGATTTCCAGCCCTTCCACAGAACCTTCATTTAGTGATACCACGCCTGAAATAGAATACAATTGCAGACGTTTTACCTGGACGTTTATCACACCATTGGCAGACGCGATTTTTTGATTTGTAATAGTGATTTCGGGATGCGTCACCCAAACTTGACCTTTATCCACATCTATATTCTGAAGGGTAAATAAACCCGACGCATCGGTATAGGTATTGCGGTGAAAGGGGAGGGGAGGTGGTGTTGTATATTTAGCACGAGGAATCGGAGATCGGCCAAAGGCAACGCGCGCCTCTGCAAGGGGTTGGTCGGATTCATCAACAATGCGACCGCGCAGGGTTATTCCTTCTTTTAGGGTGATCGCTATCTGGTCTTCGACTGCATTTTCAACTATTAGCGCGGTTTGTGCATACCCTTTTGCAGTAACCTCAAAAGTAGCTCGCGGGCCCACAACTTGCCAGCCTTCAAATTTTCCATCGACATCTGTGGTCACGACCTGGGGAGATAGGCGCAGATCTTCTGAAGTATCATCGGAAATCACTACGACAGCATTGGCAATCGGATTATCGAATTTGTCGATTACGCGACCAGAGATGCGGCGCGAGTTGAGCAAGAGCAGATCAATGTCTTTAATTTTACTCTCGGGTTTTGCCTCAACGGTCACGGGTTCAGCCGCATTCTTAGACGCGATCCGTACGCGATATACGCCCGGGGTGACTTCGACGCGATAGCGACCATCTTCATCTGTCCTGGTTCCGGCATGCACCTCGCCATCGTCGTATTCAGCCCATATTCCCATATTTGCTACAGGCTGGCCATCGCCCTGATCGATTACTTTACCAGATATTGTTGTCAGGTGATCGATAGGCGGCTTATAAGATACAGTCCCAGAAACACACAGATAAAAAGATCCATCGCCTTTTTCAACCAGGCCCCATACAGAATCGCCGGGAATACCGTGTTTGCGCGTCAATCGCAACCACATCCCATCCTTATATCTCATCAAGCCTCTGGCTTCTACCACCGTTTGATCATCTCGATGTGTACCAAACCATAGATCGCCATTTTCTGTTTGCCAGATATTTCGAGACGCGCGAATGGGCAATCCCGCATGCGCATCCTGGTATTTCCAGGTTGTGCTGTCGAAGCTGGATATACCTCCTCTGCACCGCGTTATGGTGCGCCCAAGATGTGATCCATGTGCAGCCCAAAGTGTGCCTTTTTGATCGTAAAATAGCTCATAGATTTTGCGACCTTCGTACACATGGGCGTTGCGTATCTCTTCAACGGGAATACTATCGACAAGGTGAGATATCCATTTCCCATCTTTGTAATGGCTCAATCCGCGAAGGGTTGCGATCCACACGCCGCCTTTGGGATCGGGTTCTACATCGTAAACCCTATTGTGAATCAATCCATCTGCCACGGTATAGTTGTGCCAGGTTTTGCCGTCAAAGTGCAAAACCCCGTTTCCACCCTTGACGCGATCAACGCCACCGCGTGCTTTAATATCTTTATTACTCGTGCGAATCCATATTCCGCCATCTATATCTTCGGCAAATTTTGATCCAACACCGTGTTCTCCCAACCCCGTTTTGCTATCCCATATACGCCACGTTTTTTCAATAAAGTTCGCGATAATCGGGCGACCTTTATACGAGCCAGCAAACCACGCTGAGCCATTGCGTGCTTGCATAAAGGCACTGATGTAATTCAATGAACCACCTTCCGGCAATGTGAATTTTTGCCACATATCCCCATCTTGCAAATAAAGCCCATCGCTACCATGCCACCACAAGCGCCCATCGCGCATTTTCCACGGAAGCATTTGGCGCGACACTTTACTGGTATCGGTTATAGCAATGCCGCCCTCGAATACGGTGTGATCAGCAGGTGTTTGGTTATTAGCAGTACAGCCAATAGCCATTGTTCCTGTAATAAACATCACCGCGATGTTGAACAGTGTGTTATTCATGATAAATCTCCTCTCCTGAACCTTTTTACGCAATCGCGTCTCCCAGGTTCCATATAACATAGCCCACGCAGATTTATACGTCAATCAAAAGGCTTGACAAAATGTGTGTTCTCGTGGTTTGCGAACCCATCACATTGCAAGGCGTATAAAAATTGGCTATATTTGTTTACCTCTCCTCTTAACAAATTGGAGCAATACAATGGCTTATCTCCCCGGTGTTCTCGCTGCCGAACTCGTCGGCGGGAATCAGATGGCGCTCTACACGCGCGACCATTGCCACCTGCAACCCTTTTCCCCATGGTTGCTCGTTGAGACGCCCGAAGAGTCTGCCCGGTCTGGCTTTTCAGGAGTTTCAGATTGCGTGCGTCTCAAAGGCGGCGGCGAATTTCGCGCGCGGATACACTTTCACAACTGGTCTCATTTTCTCGCGGCACGCGACCGCCTCGCTCAGGATGGCATTCCGCATTTTAATTTTAACAATCCCGTGCGGCAGCATCTGACGCTTTCGGGCCAAACCCTCTTTAGAGAGATGCGCTACGGCGACCTCCACCGCTTGCAACTCGATATCGAGACCCTCACGCTCGATCCCTCGGCACCCGATGCAGAGATTATTCTCATCTCAGTTTCCGATTCTCAGGGATATGAGACTGTATTGAGCGCTACGGATATGAGCGAGGCAGATCTGCTTCGCAATCTCAACAAAGTGATCGAAGTGCGCAACCCCGATACGATTGAAGGCCACAATATTTTTGAATTTGACTTGCCCCATCTCGTCGCCCGCGCTCAACACTATGGCCTTTCCCTCACATGGGGGCGCAATGGGTCGGCATTGCGCGCAGGGCATGGGCAGCGCGTCTTCAAAGTTGGGGCACAAATCCCGGGCTTTCGCCCGGCTTATGTCCATGGGCGACATATTATCGACACGCTGCAACAGGTACAGCGTTATGATACCGGGGGCAAGCTGGAGCGCTATGGCCTCAAGCAAGTCATCCACGCACTCGGTCTTGAGCGGGCAGGGCGCACGTTTGTCGATGGGGAAGAAATTGCCCATACCTGGCGCACCAATCCGCAACGTCTCATTGACTACGCGCTCGACGATGTGCGCGATGTCAAAGCGCTCAGCGAGGTGGTCGTTCCCACTGAATTTTATCAGACACAGATTTTGCCATACAACTTTCAAGACGCTGCGATCAGCGGTCCGGGCGAGAAAATCAACGCTCTCATGGTAGGGCTTTATCTGCGGCGCAATCTCGCCATTCCCAAACCGCGGCCCTCAAAGGGATTTAGCGGTGGCTATACGCGACTCGTGGCTTCGGGTATTTTTAAGCGGGTGGTCAAAGCCGATGTCGAAAGTCTTTATCCATCGATTATGCTGACCCAACAGATTCGCCCGGCAACCGATACTGAAAATGCTTTTTTGCCCATGCTCGAACACCTTACGCAGCGACGCCTTGAGGCCAAGACAAATTTTCAAAGTGCACGTGATGAAACCGACCGCGCATACTGGGATGGGCTGCAGGGCAGTTACAAAATTCTCATCAATTCTTTTTACGGATATCTGGGATACGGACGCGCGTGTTTTAACGACTACCACGCCGCGGAAAAAATTACTGTAGTCGGGCAGCAAATCGCCCGCCAACTCGTGGCTGAGTTGCGCGATGCCGGTGGGGATATTATCGAAGTAGATACCGATGGGGCTTATTTTGTTGCGCCACCGCACGTCAAGACAGAGGCCGATGAAGAACAACTCATAGAGGAAATTTCGACTGCCTTGCCCCGTGGTATTCATCTCTCGCACGACGGTCGCTTTAAAGGGATGATCAGTCTCAAGGCAAAAAATTATATTCTCGTCGATTACGATGGTCGTGTCTCGCTTGTGGGCAGCAGCCTGCGAAGCCGACGCGATGAGCGCATCTTTCGACAGTTTATTGCAGAGATTGCGCCCCTGCTCGTCGATGGCGATACAGATGCCGCTTCTCGCGCATATCTATCTCTGGGACGCAAGTTGCAAGACGGCGAAATTGATCCCGAAGATTTTTGCCGGTTTGAACGCATTACTAAAAAAACCTTTTCCAACCCGAATCTGAGCCGACTTGCTATGGCCGCTGCGGGTTGTCGCATTGGCGAGCGGATTGCGGTTTACCAGTGCCAGGATGGCTCCCTTTCCCGAACAGAATTTTTTACCCACGATGAAGACCGGGGCTATTTGTTGCGCCGATTGCACGATATGGCCGAGCGTTTTCGCGTTCTATTTCCCGATGGCGAATTCCGCCGTCTATTTCCCTTGATCCAGCCCGTCGCACGCGATCAACTCTGTCTGTTCTAACAAAAAAAGAGCAGGTAATTACCTGCTCTTTAATCCAAAAATTATGTAATAGGTGCTTGCGCTTTTGTTTAGTGCCCGCGATCCAATAACCGAGCAAGGCCGGATCCGGTCACGCGCCCAGTGCGGTCTGTTACGCGAACCCGTGTAACTACCACATTGCTCGTATCGCCCACGCCCTGTATCAAGTCTGCCACGCGCAGTTCAAAAATGTAATCTGCCGGTGCAGGCACGGGAAACTCGGGCGATGGTCCACTGCTATTTTGCAATCCCACGCGCGGTCCTGAAATCTGTGTCCAAAAATACATCAGCGCGTCCTGGTCTGGATCCGAACTGCCGGTGCCGTCTAAGATCACGCGCAACTCATCGTGAAAACCCAATTCCCGATCTGGGCCGACAACAGCAATGGGAGGGGCTTGCGTTACGGCAATACGCACGCCTGAGGTCACCAATATCTCAGATTGGCCGTCACCCAATTCTAAAAACAGTTCGTAAACACCGGGTTCAATGGGTGCTTTCCATACAACTGTTACCGAATCTTGAAACAGGTCAATCAGCGTATCCGCACGGCTGGCAGCAAATTCTCCTCCGGTCGCAATCCAGCGAAAATCCAACTCATCATTGTCTGGATCATCCGTCACGATGGTAATTTGTACTTCCTGTCCACGCCCCACTGATGGGTCAGACCCTCGGTCTGTGCGCAAATCCAGTAACTTGGGACCTTGCTGACGGTCGAGCAAGCTACAACCACCCAGACAGGATATACAGACACAGGTAAAAAATAATAGATGCGTTAGTTTCTGCATGACAAGACCATACGCCAGGGATTCTTTTTGTCAATACAATATCCAACAATTAAATAAGGTTTCTGTTCCAGAAATTTGTGAAGTTCTCCCAGCCCCAGCCCCTAACTTATTTCTCTTTTCGACATACCTGCCACACGGCTGCACTGAGGGTCAGAGCTGCAAATGCCACACTTATTATACCGCAAAACCAAAAATGGGTATTTGCACCAGATGTTGTGAGGTAAAGAGATTGGCGCAAACCATCCATACCGTAAGTCAATGGATTTATTGCCATCAGGTACGCCAGCCAGCGCGACGCGCCTTCTGCGGGGAAAAATGCGCCAGATAATGCCCACATGGGGAATAATAACAAATTCATCACCGCGTGAAATCCCGCAGTGGATGAAGCCTGCCAGGCTATTGCGAAGCCCAGAGCAGTGAGGGCAATGCCCAGTACAGCTAAAAATATGAGGGTCATGCCCAGAGATACGATGCTGATTGGAATATCTAAAAATGCCAAAAATACCAAAAATATCAGGCTTTCCAAAAAGGCGAGAGTTCCACCACCCAAAACCTTGCCGAACACCAATCCAATCCGCGATACGGGTGCGACCAGCACCGATTGCATAAATCCTTCGCGCCGGTCTTCAATGACCGAAATGGTCGAAAAGATCGCTGTAAATAACACAATCAGCAATAATATTCCCGGATAAATATATTCCAGATATCCACTGGAAATACCCAGGGGTGCGAAAGACTTTTCAAAACCAGCTCCCAATAGCAACCAGAACACGAGAGGTTGGCCTATTGCACCGAATAATCGATTGCGATCTCGGACGAAGCGCACCAGTTCGCGCCGCCAGAGCGACACCACGGGCAACCAGAAAGCCATTCGCACTACTGACCCTCCACGTGAAATCCGTGTCCTGTTCGCTGCACAAAAACATCCTCAAGTGTGGGCACGCTTAAGGTCATGGCTTGAACTTCCTCTCGCAGAAGGGGATACAACTGCGCCAACAGTCCTTGCCCGTCATCGCAGGGAATACGCACCTGCCCGTCAATTATCTGGACATCGCGGCCTAAAATTTTTTCGATTTGTAATTGCAGGCTTTTGGAATCGCGTGTCTCAAGGGTAATTACTTCGCACCCGACTGTGCGCTTCAATGCCTCGGGCGTGCCTTCGGCAATTAGCTGTCCGCGATCTAAAATGCCAATGCGGTCACAGCGCTCGGCTTCTTCTATAAAATGGGTCGTCAATATCAGTGTCGTGCCATAGGTCTGCCGCAAAATATCCAGATCGTCCCAAAACCTCCGACGCGCACCGGGATCAAGCCCTGTGCAGGGTTCATCAAAGATCAATATTTCGGGGCGGTGCAACAAACTTTTGCACAGTTCAACGCGCCGCTGTAAGCCGCCAGATAGTACTTCGACTCGATCTTTTGCGCGATCTGTGAGGGTCATCATGTCGAGGACTTCTTCAATGCGTTGGAAGAGCAAGCGGCCTTTCAAGCCATAGAGATGGCCTTGATAGCGCAAATTCTCCAGTACAGTCAAACGCGCGTCCAGGCTGGGATGTTGAAATACCACCCCGATGTGTGTGCGCACAGCACTGGCAGTGGCGTTTTTGCCCAACAGGCGAATCGTGCCGTGATCGGGAGGCAGCATAGTACACAACATGCGAAATAGGGTGGTCTTTCCCCCTCCATTGGGGCCTAAAAGACCGTACATCTCTCCGGTCATCACCTGTAATGTGATACTGTCTAATGCCACGCGCTCGCCAAATTTATGGCTCACATTTTCGACATTTATTGCTACTTGCAATTGATTGCTCCTGCACATACAAAGAAAGGTGATAGGTCAGCCTATCACCTCCTGTATCTTCCAAATCGGATGCACACTTGTCTCACGTAATTTTGTCCAACATCATCACTGTCCACAATACGGGCAGATATATGAGGGTTGCTCGCATCAGGCGGCGTGCCAATACATCTGTGCGCGATTGCGCAAAGGTCAAACTGGCGTACAACAGGCCCAGGCCGAGCAACACAGCAACGCCGAAATACGCGACACCAGCCATACCCAATAACGCTGGCATCAGGCTGCACGACAACAAGACCAGGGTATAAAGTACCACCTGATGGGCAGTTCTATGGCCTTGCGGGTCTTCTATGGGTAGCATGCGAAATCCACCGCGTGCATAATCTTCTCGATAAAGCCAGGCTATGGACAAAAAATGGGGGAATTGCCACAAAAACAAAATGCCAAACAGGGCCAGTGCTTCGCCACTCAAAACACCTGTTGCTGCGGTCCATCCACCCACTGGCGGCAATGCGCCTGCAATGGCTCCAATCGCTGTATTGTGCGGTGTTTTGGGCTTTAAGGGCGTATAGAGGAGCAAATATACCACCACGGTTAATAAGCCCACTAGTGCGGTCAAGTAGTTGACCAGCACCCCCAGATAGACAATGCCCATACCACTTAAAATTAACCCAAACCAACAGGCCAGTTCTGGCGCAATGCGTCCCGCAGGGAGTGGTCGGTCGGCTGTGCGTCCCATTCTCGCATCGCGCTCGCGCTCCATAAACTGGTTTAAAATACCCGTGCCAGATGTAGTTAAAAAAGTGGCGAATAGCACATGGAAGATATGAATCGGATCGGGAACATATCCCATGCCGAGGACATATCCCACAGAAGTGCTAAACACGACCATCAGTCCAATCCGAAATTTAATTAAAACAAATAAGTCATTTACAAATGTTTTTGCCTGTACCAGTTCGGCGTTCATAAAAGATATTCTTAAAAAAGAGGTTGATCAAAAGCACCACTTATTTTTTGAAGCCATAACAATACCAGCTTTTGGGCTGTGAGTCAAGTACAAGAAAGATTTGCGTTTGCGCATTGCCAACTTGCCCAAATGCAGTGCGTAAAATGTTGGCTTTTTTTCAGTAGCTGTTTTAAAATACCCGGTGTGTTTACGAGCGGAGGAAGATATGCAACGTCTAATATTGACTGTCCAGGAAGAGAGCGGGATCGAACGCCGTGCGTGGCCTGTGACCCGGGGCGTGCCTCTGCCACAGGGAGCCGTAGCCGAATGCGCCGATTTGTGGTTGGAGGATGCTCGGGGACGGGCTGTAAACCTGCAAAGTCGTCCGCTGAGCCATTGGCCCGACGGCAGTATCAAGTGGGTCCTGGTCGATTTTCAAGCCGACGTGGTCGGATCAACGGTTTACCACTTGTGTTATGCTGGCGAAGCCCCTCGCGCTACTCCGGCGAATCGACTGCAAATAAGCGAGAGCGACGAGCGCATTGTCGTGTGTACCGGCCCCTTGCGCTTTGCCGTGAGTCGGCAGCGCTATGGCCTGGTACACGCGGTATCATTGGGGCGGCAGGAGGCCGATGGCTTTGTCGAAGAAGTCGCTGTGAGTTCGCAAGGCGGCGACAGTTGGGCCGATATTTGCGAGGCTTTTGAGATTGGGGAGACCCAGCGGCGGATCTATGGCATGGGTGGGATGTGCCGGGCATCGCTGGGGGAAAGCGCGTACCGGGTCCAGGTGGAAGAATCCGGGCCTCTACGGGCGGTGATTCGCTGCGAAGGTGCCCTGGAATCCGAGGCGCCTATGCACCACTACGTCGGCTATCAACCATTTCGTTTCGTGACGCGGATATACGCCTTTGCCGGACACGCCTTTTTGCGGGTCTTGCACACCGTCGTGGTGGCCTGCGATCCAGATCAGACCGAATTGCGGGAACTGGCCGTGCGAATCCCGGTGGATTGGGCGGGAAAACGACGCTATCGGGTGGGTGGAAATCGGTGTATGGAAGGCGTTCTGGGTCAGGACGAAGGCCTGCTTTTGGCTCAGCGTCAGGATCGCCACTTCCGCCTGGCGCGGCGGCGCAGCGGGCACTCAGAGAGGATAGCTGAAGGAGAACGGGCCGGTGGGTGGGCGGTGTTGGAGGGCGAGGAAGCCGGGGTCGGGGTGGCGTTGCGCTATATGGCCGAGGAATACCCCAAAGCCATAGGCGTGGATCGAGGGGGGATCGACGTGTTTTTGTGGAAAGATCCGGATGGCGGGCGACTGCATTTCAAGCGCTATGCCGAGGAAGTGGCCTGGCACGAGGGAGAAGGCGTGTACAGCGATGGCCTGGGCACGGCCAAAACCTCGGAATTTTTTATCGATTACTTCCAGCGCAATACCAGCGAAGAAGCCCCCCAACGGCTGACGGCTTTGCTCGATTGGCCACACGTCGCGGTTGATCCCGGCTGGATGGCTCACTGCGAAGTCGCCGGCGGCTTTGCGGTCCGCGCGGTAGATGCCTTTCCGCACTCCGAGCGCATGCTCGACGGCTTCCTCGAGTGGATGGCGCGCAGTATTGAGGTCAATCGCTGGCGCGGTTTTTTTGACTGGGGCGATGTGCTCGTGGCCTGGGAGGAATCGACCGGCGACTGGCGCTTCCGGGGCAGGTGGGGCTGGTGCAACAGCGAGTGGGACCCGCGCCACGGGGTGTGGATCCAGTATTTGCGCAGCGGGGCAGGGCGCTGGTTCCGTCTCGGTGAGGCTATGACCCGGCACTCGATGGATGTCGATACCTGCCACTACCACCCGCTCAGGCCGTATCGGGTCGGCGGCTGTTTCCGACACAGCATCGACCACTTTGGCGACGAGCCTTGTGCTTCGCACACTTTTATCGACAACTGGATTGACTATTACTACTTGACGGGCGACCACCGGACATTGGAGGTGCTCGGGGAAGCTGGCGAATTTTTCCTGCGCTATCGCTGGAGCGAAGATTCCCGTTTTTCCTTTAGTTTGCGCAGCATTGCCAACACTTTGCGCGGTCTGCTGTATTTGTGGGAACTAACGGGCAAGGCGCGTTTCAAACAGCGCGCCGAAGAAATTTTTCAGGTCATCGCCCGGGGTCAGAACGACGACGGCAGTTGGCACAAGCGCTTTCAGGTTTCCACCCCCGATCGGTTGCCCGACCAGGCACCCTACGGCATGGCTACCGAAGGTACGACCCTGGCCGTGGAAATGGGCACCGCAACGCCTTTTACCCCGGCTGAGCACAAGGCCCTGGGCGGGGCTTCTGCCGAGGGCAAACACGTGCTGTCCTACGCCGACCAGAAGGGCTATCAGATCCACTATTTAATGATCGGCCTCGAATTGCTACACCGATTGACAGGCCGGACCGATGTGGCAAAATGCTATCTGCGGGCTGTGGATTGGTTTTGCGGTGGGCCGGACGTTTTCGATTCCGAAATGGCGTGGAAGCAGCGCTACGGCGGGGTGCTATGCCGCCACCTGAGCTATGCATACAGGCTGACAGGCGAGCGGGGCTATTTGGAGGTGGGCCGGCAACTGCTGCGCCGCTTGGCCGAATCGCAGGATTGGAGCGACGATCCCAAAAGGCGCGGCGCAGTGGGACTGAGCCCGATGTACTTGAGCCTGCTGTTTTTCGGCGTGCCCCATTTGTTGGGTGCTCTGCAAGACGCGGGGATGGACGAGTGGCTATAGGGCGGTGCGGGCATTCTCTAAAAATTGTGCACATTATGCCCTTGCAGGGGGAACCAGAACCAATCTATGATAAAGACTAGGCCCGTGCTGACCGCCTGTGCTGCCAGCAAGCCGATGAAAAACGGCTTTCCCCTTTCGTACAATTGCACGCCGCCCATTTTCATGACAACCGCTTTGATTGACCAGACAATAAAAATCGAAAAGACCGTCTTGCTCACGCCGTAGTTCCCCTGCATAGCCAGGCCAATCGGGTGCAGGGGCCACCACGGCACCCAGTAGCGAACGGTCGTCAAAATCGCCATCAGTCCCATGCCGATAAATGCCCACATGACCCTGCCATTGCCGCCGGGCGCCAGGGGATTTCGTATTTCTGTAATCACAAAATCAAACGCCACAGGTCCCGTCTTCTTCATCCCCATATTGCCCAGATTATAGGCTCCGTATTCATAACTCAAATACAGGGTATCCACTATTGAGATGGTGAAACCCAGTGCGAGTGCCAGCCACAGCACTGGTGTAATTCGCCGCGGACTGACGACCTTATCCACTGCTTTTACCGCTTGCGTAAACGGCGGCATTAAAAATCCCTTCCCAATATCGGGCCACTGATTAAACACATGCATAAACCCGAGCACTACCACACCGGAAAGCCCGACTATGCCCGAACCGAATGCCTGTACTACGGCATCGTGGGGCTGAATGCGATAATACACATAGACCAATCCCAATTCCGCAATGGCGCGCGCAAGGCCTAAAAACAACAACATCGCCAAAATGAGAAAGGAGAATACCACCCACAAGGGCATGCCCGCCGTATATAGCCACGCCGAGACAAATGCAAATGCACCCAATAAGCCGAACACCGCCATGCGATAGGACAATAATTCACCGCTATCATCCACTTCGCAATTGGGATATAGCGCCTTGCGTATCACTGCTTTCAAATGCGCGCGCGCCATCCACAATCCCCAGGCAGACAAAAAGATCAATGCGCCCATGCTTTGCCAGCCCAGAGCATCGCTTGTCCAGTGGTGGGTTGCTGCGCCGATTTGGTACCCAAAGATATTGAATACATATACCTGAAACGCGGTTAAAATAATGAAAAACCACACGCTGAACAGCACGTCCAGGCGCGCAAAATACCCGAATCCAATGGCGTAAAAACTCAGGCGATTTACCATCCAGGGAAAGTCTGGAATCGGTTGCCACTGTGTTTGTTCGATGTCAATATGCGGAAATGCCGGGGTAAAATAAGACGCGATATTCCACAATTTCAAGAGCATGACCAGAGAAAATGCGATCCAGAATAGGGGAGAGCGAAATGTTTTTTCCAGTCCGCCGCCTTTCTCTGTCTCTGCCAGTGATTGTGCGACTTCGACAAGTGGATATGCCAAACGCTCGTAATCCACCCATTGCTTTCGCAAAATTACGACCAGGCAAAATACCCCAAAGCCCATTGCACCGAAAAAACACATCCACCAGAAAACGGGCACTGCCCACACGCGCCACGGGGGGGATCCGCCTCCGCCTTCAAAAAACCGCGTCATTTCACCGGTGGCATTCGAGGGTGCGAGCCATGTGGGGATGGTGTCGTGTATAAAACCCCAGCCGTTTTCCACCGATGCGAAATAATAAGGAGCTGCCAGAACGCCGAAGAAGTGTCCCGTCAATCCGTCGTAAGCCAGCGCGATTCCCACAAAGCCCGACCCCAGGACCACCAGCAATTCCGAACGGGAAAGCCCCCAGCCAGTTCGCAAGTGATTCAATGTCAGGTTGAGAGTACACGCGATCAAAAACGGAAAGAAAAACGCCATGGGGAAGTGGCTGCGGCTGATGTTCGATCCCGACGTATAGTACGGCATCCACTCATTCCACAGCACGCTTGCAGTAATCACCACTATCGATGCAATTACCGATCGCGTTGTCACCGCCCGCACGGGTGTTGTTTCCGAGAGTTGTTTGAATCGCTCTGCCATGATAAGTTAGCTTTTAACTGTTTCGTTTATCCAAATCTGCCTTGATCTCTTTGGCTTTTTCGTCGTCGATTTCATAAAATTTCAACAAGATCAATCCCGCCACGGCCAGGATCGCGGGCAATACGGCAAAGAGAAAGCGCATCCAGAACATCACGCCTGGATCTTGTGCCACACCTTTTGTAGCGTCAAATCCAATGATTGCCAGAATATATCCCTGCCCGAGCGCGAATGTCGTCGCCTGTGTCACTTTTTGAAACCAGCCCGTTGCTGCGCCGTACATGCCTTCGCGCCGAAAGCCGGTTTTCCATTCGTCCCAATCGCAAATATCGGCTTTCATCGACGTAATAATGAGCCAGAAGCCCATCTCGCCGATGCGGATAAAGGGCTGTACGATGAGTTGCAAATAGGGCATCGCTGGCGTGTAGCAAAACCACTTCAAAATAGAACCGAGGAGAAGGGAGGTGATTGAAATACCGAGGGTTTTGATCTTTCCGATTCGAGATGACAAATAGGTCAATACGGGAATGGCGGCGAAGGATATAATGGTTCCGATGAGAATAGCATGTCCCTGTATCTCGGCGCCAAATTTTACATCGCCCTGGGCAACGTGATAGATGTTGACATAAGGTCCCAATGCCAGGGTGAAATTGCCACCAAAAATGGTTACGACCGTCAGGCTGCTCAGGATGAGAAATGGTTTGGTCTTCAGGGTTGTTTTGATCGCCCAGCCGACGGGTACTTTTTCCTGTTTGGCCGCCTGTTCTGAGTGGCCTTCGCGCACGAGAAAAACAGTGGGCAATAAAAATAAAAAAATAACCAGCCCAACGCCAATGCCAACATATTTGGCTCCCGTCATGGTGTCGCCAAAAATATCGAGTGTACAAAAATAGAAGAGATAGCCCACGATAATAGTGCTGATCTGCTGAAAAAACGAGCGGTACGCAAAGATATTTGTTCGCTCGTGATAGTTGTGGCTCAGTTCAAAGCCGAGACTGTTGTAGGATACTTGCAAAATGGTGACACAGGTATAGAGGCCCAGACTGGTAAACATAAAATACGCATACAATGCATCTTGACTCAGTCCTTTGGGCACGTTCAAAATGAGTGCGTAGCCAATGGCCGTCAAAATTGCGCCCAGAAAGAGATAGGGTCTGCGCCGTCCCCAGCGAGATTTTGTGTTGTCCGAAAGCCATCCCATAAAGGGATCGGTAATCGCATCCCAGATTCGGGCTGCCAACAACACATTGCCCACGCGAAATGGATGCATGCCCAGCGTAATATTAAAAATGGGGCCTGAGAGCTTTTTGATCGAATTGACACTTGTGTTCATCGGCAAGACGCCGATGCCATAAGCGATTTTTTCGAGCAATGGAATCGGCGGATAATCCCGCCCAATGGGTTCGCCCTCGCCCCATGGTGCTGCTTTTTGATCTGTTTTACTTGTGGACACAAAGTTCTCCTATTTTTTATTTTTTTTGGGATTCACGATACTGTTTGTACTTTGCAGATGCTGGATTCACATGGGCGTACGCTTCCAGTTCGGTTTCCATTCCGCGGTCATTTTGCTGCGCCATCCACGCATCGAGTTCCGTCCGCATCTCTTTCATGATACCTGCGTATTGTGCATCTTCGGAGAGGTTTTTCAACTCGTAGGGATCGTTTTCCAGATCGTAAAATTCCACTGCTGGGCGATGCCTCAAGGCGTGTACCCGGGGCGCGAGTGCTGGATTTTTTTCGGCTGCTTCTGCCCATCCCATTTCGTCCATAAACCGCGTCACATTGCACTGAAACACACCTTCGTGATTGAGATTTGCGATGTATTTATATCTTTTGGAGCGCACCGAGCGAATCGGATAATCTGTCCCGTCCCGAACACCGCGATTGGTATAAGCGCCATATACGTAATCCCGGTGGTGATTGCCATTTCCCACGACGAGATGCCAGAAGCTTTTTCCGTCAAATCCAGATCCTCCATCTGACGCGCCAACTCTGCCCGTATCGATTTGTGCGGGATCGCCACCTGCAACTTGTAGGAGCGTTGGCAAAATATCTACATATTGCACGAGGGCATCGCAGAAAGAACCCGCCTCAATTTTGCCCGGCCAGCGCATGATTAACCCGGTGTGCAATCCGTTTTCATAACACGTCCACTTGCCGCCATAGGGGAATGCTGATCCCTGTTCTGTTGAGAAAACTACGAGGGTGTTATCCGATATGACTTGCATACACCGTCCCAACTCGGCGTCCAGTGCGGTAATTTCGGCATAGTACGCCGCCAATCGCTTCCGCGTTTCCGGGGTGTCGATTAAATACGGTGGAATCGTCACTTTGTCCGGATCGTACATATCCTGCGGACCCTTTGTATATGGCAGGTGGGGATTGCGCGATGCGACGACCAGGCAATAGGGTTGCCCCGGTTCCCGATTGATGAATTCTTGGATAACGCGGATTGACGCATCGGAATCCAACAATTCATTGGTTCTGGTTGTTTTCAATACTTCAAAGGGAAATGACTCGGAAGGTCCGTAGTGTTGTTTTCCAATGATTCCAACGCGATAGCCCAGTGCTTTGAAATGATGCGCCATGCTCTTAACGCCCGTACGGACAAATCCCCCCTGGGGATATGCGCCATTGCGTATCGGAAACATTCCCGTGTACAACTGCTGACGGGTGGGCGCGCAAATTGACGTGGAGGTAAAACACCCATCAAAACGCATGCCTTCACGCGATAAGCGGTCCAGATTTGGCGTTTGCACTTCTGGATTGCCATATACGCCGCAGTCTCGCCACGTCATATCGTCAGCCAAAAACAATACAATATTGGGGCGATCATCTGCTTGTGCCCGAAGTAGCGATGGCATTGCAACGGTCGCTACGGCAGTTTGTTTGATGAACTCGCGTCGGTTCATGATTATCTCCGGTTGTTGTCAGTAGTCAAAGTCATCTTGCTGTGCTTTGCGAATCCGAATGGCAAATGCTTCTTGTGGATTTTTTACTGTGATCTGGTGAATGTCTTCATCGGTAAAATTCGCTTTTCGCATTAGTGGAATGAATTGATCAAAAATGGCATTATAAGGCTTAAAAGGACGGTCGCCATATCCAAATGAATTGCCGTCGTGAGAAAGCAAAACCCGGGGCAAAACGCCAAATCTTCTCATATGGCGCAGCATATCGAGATGGTTATTGAGTGTTTCGTCGCGGATGCTATCCAGTCCGATCCACGCACCTGCCTGTGCAACGGGGGTCAGGTCGGCGGGATCTTTGACGCGTTGTGCGTGTGCCCAGACCCATGCTTCTGGGTGTACGCCCATTTCTTCGAGCAGCGCAACCTGCTCGATAGCCGCGTCCGTGCTGCCACTTGTATGCGAGACAATTGTCAGGCCCGTTTTGAGATGGGTTTTGCCCGCCGCCAAAATGAGTTTCTTGTCTATGTCAGAGGGCATGCCGGGGTCAACGCCAATTTTGATAAATCCCGGGCGAACATCTGTCCCATCAATCCCGTTTTCCCATTCATCAATCCAGCGTTGGGCAATTTGATCAGCCGTTTCTTCAAAGGCGTGCGCTGGCACATAGCGATCGTGCGCTGCGCCAAAATACCCGGTATTGGTCAGTATTTGCATCCCGGTTTCTTGTGAGATGCGCCGGAGCAAATCCACGCGCCGTCCAAAATAAGCCCCTGTGCATTCACAAATGGTTTGCACGCCAAATACTTTTAACATTTTGAGATAGGGGATAACTTTGGCGAATAATTTTTCTTCGTCGTATTGCGCCACTTTGACTGGTTGCCCACCAAAAATGGACATGATGTGTTCGTGGGGGAGGGTGAACCCCATCTGCTCGGGTGCTATCGGTCCGGTTACAGTCATCACCTGTGGTTTCGACGCAAAAGCCGACGGTGCAATTGCCAGCGCACCCGCAGTTGCGAGACTTTGTTGTATAAATGTTCTTCGGGTAATCATTGCGCTCTAAAAATTGTGTACATTGTGTCCCTGCAGGGGGAACCAGATGCAATCTATGACAAATACCAGACCAGTGCTGAACGCTTGTGCTGCCAGCAGGCCGATGAAAAACGGTTTTCCTTTTTCGTATAGCTGCACGCCGCCCATCTTCATCACAACAACTTTGATTGACCACACAATAAATACCGAGAATACGGTTTTACTCACGCCGTAGTTCCCTTGCATGGCCAGTCCAATTGGATGCAGCGGCCAGGAGGGGATCCAGTAACGGATCAGGGTCAAAATTGCCATTGCACTGGCGCCAACTCCCGCCCACATCACGCGGCCATCACCTCCGAGTCCCAGGGGATTCCGGATCGCGTTCATCGCAAAATCAAATGCCCGCGGGCCGACGTTTTTGAGGCCCATATTGCCCAGATTATAAGCCCCGTATTCATAACTCAAGTAGAGCGTGTTGACAATCGAAATCACAAAGCCCACGGCGAGCGATGCCCAGATCACCCCTGTAATCCGCCGGGGTGCTACGGTCTTATCCACTGCTTTCACCGCTTGCGAAAACGACGGCATCAAAAAGCCTTTGCCGATGTCGGGAAAAAAATTAAATACCCGCATAAATGCCAGCGCGGTGATGCTCGAAACCCCCATGAGCGATGCCGAACCAAACGCCTGCACGACCGCGTCATTTGGCTCCAACCGATAATAGGCATAGACCAGACCCAGTTCGGAAACAGCGCGTGCCAGGCCCAAGAATAACAACATTGCCAGAATTAGAAATACTATCGCAACCCATAACGCCATGCCGGTTGCGACCAGCCAGCATGTTGCAAACACGAGCGAGAGTACGAGGCCAAATACCGCCGTGCGGTATGACAATAACTCTCCGCGATCATCTATTTCACAACTCGGGTCCCACGCTTTGCGCCACACGGCCTTCAAGTGCGCGCGCGCCATCCACAAGCCCCACACTGCGAGGAAAATGAGTGCCCCCATGCTCTGCCAGTTTAATAACTCATTTTCCCAGTGCAGACTGGATGAACCCAGGGGATATCCAAAAATATTCGAGGCATAGATCTGAAATGCCGTCAAGACGATAAAAAACCACACGCTGAACAATACATCTAACCGCGCAAAATAGCCAAAACCTATGGCGTAAAAACTGAGGCGAAAGGGCAATGCTGGAAAATCGGGAAAAGCCCGCCAGTTCATTCCCTCAATAGAAATATGCGGGAAAGCCGGCGAAAAATAAGATCCGATATTCCACAGCTTTAACGCCATCACAAGGCCAAACGCGATCCAGAACAACGGGGATCGAAGCATTTTTTCCAGCGTGCCACCCGGCTCAGTCTCAGTCAGCAGGCTTCCCACTTCTACAAGCGGATATGCCAGCCGCTCGTAATCCACCCATTGTTTTCGCAAAATTACCACCACGCTGAATACCGCAAATCCCATCGCGCCCAGGAAGCACATCCACCAGAATATCGGTGCGACCCATACGCGCCAGGGGAATGTTCCCTTTCCGCCCTCGTAAAACCGCGTCATCTCTCCGCCCGCATTGGTCGGCACCTGCCAGTGTGGGATATGTTCGAGCAAGTACGTCGTCCAGCCGTTTTCCGTTGAGGCAAAATAATAAGGCGCGGCTACCACGCCGATCAGATGTCCGCTGATCCCGTCGTAAGACACCGAGATGCCGACCAGCCCAGAAGCCAGGACCACCAGCAACTCCGATCGCGTCAATGCCCAGACCGACCGCCGATGATTTGCCAGCAAGTTGCATATACACAAAATTAAAAAGGGATAGTAGAGCGCTACGGGAAAATGGCTGCGGCTGATATTGGACCCCGATGTGTAATACGGCATCCATTCATTCCACAGCACACTGACCAGGATCATGGTGACCGACGCAAGAGCGGTTCGATAGGTGCGCAAACCCCTGCTGATCGGTTTTTGTGTATGTGCTAATTCTGCCATGGTAGGGATGTTCGCGGGATTCACATAAAAAAGGGAGCCGGTCAAAAACAGGCTCCCTTTTCAAAATGGCGGGGATAGAGGCTAAAAGCCCGCCTGAAGCGTCAAGCGGTTGACGCCGTCAAATACGCCAAAATCGGTGTACGCATAATCCACGCGCAAAGCGAGGCTGCCCAGATCGCGGCCAAAGCCGACGCCCAGAGAGATGCCCTGCTCATCGGTTGGCGTCACATATCCGGCGCGCAAAGACAGGGTTTTCATAATCGTATAATCCACCCCGATCTTGACTTGCTCGGAAAAGTCGCGCGGGCGCTCGGTATCTACCGATAGAATTATGGAATGGGTATCTTTATCCATATCCGTGAGATCGATCAAATCCATCGCCAACCCCATGCGGAATGTCAGCGGCAATTCAAAACTCTCCTCGCTGTACTTGTTTTCCTGAGAGAAATTTCGCGTGTTCAGCGCCAGTGTCAGGCTCTTATATCCCGTCCAGTAGAGTACGCCAAAATCGACAATGGTCGAGCGCTCGCTAAAAGATTTATTTACAGGCGATGCGCCTTCAAGACCCACGGGAACATCGCCGAAGGATTGCTTGGCGATGCGTATATTGCCACCCACTGAAAAGCGGTCGGTAATAGCGCGGGCATAACCGAGTCCAATTGCCCAGGCAGATGGACTATACGTGCCCACATCGAGGAATCCCTTTTCATTGTCTGCGCGAATGGTGCGCTCAAAATCGCCGTAATCGACGGAAATCATTGACAATCCGAAAACGCCCCAATCCGTATTCAATGCCACACTGCCCATATTGTAGGTCACATCTGCGATCCACTGGATCTGCCCGGCAGAGAGTTGAAACTTGCGCGTGGCATACGCCATTGATGCAGGGTTGTAAAACATCGCCGATGACCCCACCCTCAATGCGGAATACGCATCGCCCATGGCGGCGGCGCGCGCATCGGGCGATACGCTCAAAAACTTAAAGCCCGTTTGTGCGCGGCGTTCGCGCGGGAGATCCTGTCCTGGTTCGGGCACGGGAAGATCGTCTGGATCTGTCGTATCCACAGGGTCCTGTGCATAGAGCGGCGTCAGACACATCAGACTAAGCGCGACATAAGTAAGAAATTTTCTGGTCATTGAAGTACTCCGTTTTTAACGAATAATGACGAATTTTTTGATTATCTTTTCGCCGGTCTGAAGGTCTGTGATCACGGCAAAATAAATGCCGCTCGTAATCACCTGATTCGACTCTGTGGTCAGGTTCCAAAATTCATCCCCTGTGCCATCTGTGTGCTCAATGGTGAAAATCGATTCTCCCAGTTCGCTGAAAATCTGGATGGTGCATTCACCCGGAATTTCGAAAAACGCCAGCTTGTCCTGCTGATCCGGGAATCGAATATTCTGGTCGGCTTCCAGCACATAGGGATTGGGCACAACGCGCACGTCACTCATTACGCCGCCGGGCGGGCGCTTCAAAAACGCGGGATCATAGGTCTGCGTATAATACCGGCTGCTTTTCATCACCATGCCGGTGGGCGTGAGTCCGGTTCCATCGCTGTTCGCTGCACCAACGGATTGGATATAGTAGAAATAACTGATGCCGCGCACCACGTCCGTGTCTGCGTATTCGCGCGCCTCTGGTCCCAGGGTGGCGATCAATTGGTATTCCCAGAGGTCATCCACAGTGCCTTCATAAAAATTGCGCGTGCGCCAGATCTCAAAACCCGAGTGGTTGGCATTGGCAAAGGTATCCCATGAAAGCACAATTTGATCAGAACCAGACTGCACATTAAAAACTCTGGGCGGCAGTGGGGGATGCGGAATATTATAACCCGATTGCCAGTTTGCCGTCGCCCTTCGGATCATGTGATAGATCGAATCCCGGGTGCCCAGCGCCCAGCGGTTCTTCGTGTGGGTCTGGCCCTCGTAGGTGATGGGCAGTGTATCGTCATAACCAGAATTTTTGTAAGCCGTACCCACTGCAACAGCCACATCCCGGTCCAGCCCGTACATGCCTTCAATCCAGACCATACTGACGCTTTGGCCAGGAGCCAGAGTGTAGGGACCAAATGCAAACGCCGGCACCATACCACCACTTCTCATGCGAGTGACCTCAGTTTGCGCGGCCATGCGTTCGTACCACGATTCCGAATCGAAAGGACCGGCAGGCTCCGTCGGTGCTGAACGGTCGGCTTCGTGCGGAAAAAAGTGTCCATCGGTGCCCGGGTTGCCATACTCGGCATAGCTCAGGTCCGGGTGCATAAAATGGTACGTGTCTTTCATCTGCTCGGCATCGCCAAACGCTGGGTTGGTAATCGAGTCGCCGCCGCGGGTAAAGCCCGTAGTTCTGGGCTGGCCCGGATCATTCGTCGGATCTGATGGGCTTGTATCTGCGTGCAAGATCGCGCGGGTCAGCATATAAGCACCACCGAGCCGACCGATGGAATCGCCTTCTGTAATCCGATAGTTAACATTTCCGCGCCCACCTCGCCAGATAGGCCCCCCGATGCGGTTTAGAAAGGATACGCGCGTACCATTGCCGATCCAGCCGAGCGTGGCGCGTATGCCTTCCCATTTGCCCAGAGGCTCCTTGCCGTCGCCGATATAGTCCCATATCGTTCCCGAGACACCGGCACTTGTAATTGAGCGGGGTCCCCAGAGGTGTTCTTTAGCGGCAAAGGACAACATCATCTCGTTTGCGGTTTGATCGGGCAATTCGATGTCTTCATCGCCATCGACATTGCCCGTATTTGTCCAGGTCATTTCTCGGATGTGATAGTCATCGTGGTACGGGGTTGAGAATGCGTATATCTTCTCTTCCCATGTGATGCCCACATTGGAATTGGCTCCGCGAATGATCATACGATCTGACGGAATAGAAGGATCGACGCGCGTGAGCACTGTGGGTCTGACGAATGACTGAAATCCATCGACAAATACGTCGGGTTTTTCAAATTTTCCAACCAGTTCCATGGGCAATGCAAAGTGTTCGCCCAGGTCAAATACGCGAGGTCCCGCACGGGCGACTTTGAACGGCCAGGGTTGGCCATTTTCATCTGTAAAATCTTTTACTCCGATATAATGACGGCTGCGCACATGCGTGCCACCTTCTCGAGCATAAATACCGGGCCAGTATTTCACACGTGCTCGAAACGGGGGGCTTGTGATTGAAGGCTCTGTGCCTGTCGATGCGTATCGATAGTGATAATCGCCTACATCCAGCCACATCAACTCTGCCTGCGCCTGAACTTCGGTTGGCTGGCTCCAGAACACCAATGCCACAAGTGCAAAAGCTGTTCCGACCAGCGGTTTTAACAATCTATTCATTGCAAATTCTCCTGATAAGTCCCGATTCAAAAATCTTCTTAGAATGAGAACCGCAAGCCCAGGTTCACGCGGCGTGGGTTCAAGAACCAGATAAAGTCGTTATTGGGCATGTCGATATACAGCTTATTGTCCAGGACTTCATTTACAAAGTCCTGATTTGCCTGCGCCCAGTTTCCGTTTTGATATTCGTGATACTGACCGGTTTCCTGCACGTACCACAACACGCGGCGGTCAGACTCGAGGCCCGTGGGCAGTCCAGCCGTGATTTCCGCGTCGCCGGGCAATCCATTTTCGGGTAGTTGGCTGGCTGCATTGACAATTTCAATGGGCACAAACTCCGTGCCGTAATCTCTGAAAGCGCCGGGCGAGTCATTGCCGGGAATGAACGCATAAGTCGGGTCAAACTCGCCAAATGTGTCTTCTGGCAAATGCAGGGACGCCATATAGAATTGCCAGTCCCGGTCGCTTCCCCTCGGGTCGGCGGATGAGCGATTCAGACGCTTGAGATTAAACACATTATCCACGTCTAAAAAGAACATTGCCCGGACGCCCATCATCGCAAACTGCCTGGTCAGGCGCAGGTCCATATTCCTGATACTCGTGTATTGAACATTATTTGTCAGACCGGGGATAGCCCCAGCTTCTGGACCGTACCAGTTGCTGTACTGACCTGATCGCCAGTTGCCCACGAAAGACATGTCCCAATTGCTCAGGGGATAAAACTTAGAAATCTGGGGACCGAAGTCTCGAGGCGTGTAAAATTCCAGGCCCAATCTGCCAAAGGGACGGCTGACGGGACGGCTCTGATAGTGCCGCGTAGAGGTCGCGTCAACAGTGGCCTGTGTCTGGCGGTTTTCATACATCTCGTCCCGACCAAAGTTGCCGCCCTTAGTTTGCAGATACGTATAGTTGACGAAACCGCCAAACCACTTGCCCCTGCGCTTTCGCACGGTTATTTCAAAGCCCCGGATATCGTCGTAGTTGAGGGGTTCAAAAAGGCGGTAAGATACGGTTTGGTCCAGATTGGTGTAGCTCACGTCATTTGTCTGGTCGTCGTTGGCTTTGTAATATCCGGTCAGGCGAAGCAAATACCGATCGAACAAATTCTGCTCAAAGCCGAGTTCGTAATTGATCGTGCGCGGCATGGGGTGATTGGGATTGCCAATTCGCGAGACTGCGCCCGTATTTATTTCATCCACGAGGAAGAGATTGTGCGGGTTCAGCATCTGGCGAAAATGTCCATAGTTAAAAAACAATTTGCTGTCTGCTGTCACCGGGAACGAAATCCCCAAACGGGGGCTGAAATAAGACAGGGTCTTAACAGGCGCCTGGTCGAGTGCTTCTGCGAGATTTTCTTTGCCGATTTTAGCCCCAAACGCACCGGAGAAATTCTCATAAACCCACCATTCCCCACTCCCATTCCAGAGATCCCAACGCACCCCCAGGTTTGCGATCATCGCATTGAATTCGAGCTTGGTCTGTACGTATGCGGCAAACTGGTTCGGGGTGCGTTGCCAGATGTATTTGGGTGCCGCATTGTTTTTGAAGAAAGGTTGTGCATTTTCGTGATTCACATCGTAATCGCTGGTAATCCATTCAAAACCCGCCTTAAACTGCGCGACCTGACTGCGCTGGCTCGTAATGTCAAAGCGCGTTGTATAGGCTACCACTTCAGAGTCGTCGCGTCCATTGGCCCAGTGCCCTCCCAAATACAGGCCGTCAACAAAGGCTTCATTTTTCATAAAATAGCCATCGGGTGCAGCCGTCAACCCGATGTGGTTCTGCGTGACCTCTGAAACTTGCAAAGACGGATTGGGAGGCGCGAAGTCCGAATTTCGGGGAATGGTTTTTTCAACAGCCGTCAGATCGCGGTCGGGATACTTTTCGGTCAAATAGTTCGATTGCATCCTCTGAAAGCGGAACTCGTAAAATGTTCTGGGACTCAACACATGTGAAAAGCTGAGGCCGACATTATTGCGCTTGATCTGAAGTATGTTGTGGTGGTGATTTGCCCAAATCAGGTCATGATCATTAAGACCCATTTCCTGATTGCCGCGCCACATGCCGGGAAAGCCGGTTCTATTCGGATTCAATCCATATTCTTCACCTGCCATCGCCTCGACACTCAATTTCATGCTGCTGCGAATATCCGACGTGACCTTCACGCGGCCCCAGTCGTTTTCGTATTCATCGATATTGCGCGGCATCATATAGGCTCTGCGCTCGCGCTTGCCCGAAGCAAAGAACCTCAGACCGCCCAGTTTTTCGCTCAAGCCCGGAATCAAGGGACCACCAAACCCCAGATCGATATCGAAATCCGCATTGTGAACTTCCAGGTCTTTGCGGCGATACCACTCGAACAACTCCGTAATCACTGCGTCATCGACTTGCAGTTCCTCGACTGGCAAAGTCGATTCATCTACACCCGTGTCTCTCACGCCCACGCCGTGATACGGATCAGTCGGCGCATTCGCCCAGTTTCTCACAATGGTATTCCACCCGGGCCAATGTCCATACTGGCGCCGCGTGTACACATCCCAGGGGCTTTCGGGTGAGTGACTACCCACGTTTTTTACTGCAGGATCTGTAAATGGCCGCCAAAAATAGCCATTGGGATGGTTTGGCAATGGACCAAAATAATCGCGCTGTGCGCCGCTGTATCGCAACAACACATCGCCGTTGTAGCGTTGTTTGTCGCCTTCCTTGGTCACAATATTGACCAGGCCCGAACGCACGTTGCCGTATTCGGCGTTGAACCCACCCGATTGCACGCTCATTTCTTTGATTGAGGTATAACTCACCGTTGAATACGGTTCGTTTTCGCGGCCATCTCGCATGGACAGGCCATCGACCGAAAAGGCGATCTCATTCAAATCACTGCCTCGAATCGACAGGTCGCCATTTCGGGCGGCCAGAACTCCTGCCTCTAATTGCACGACTTCGTTCACGCTGGTCAATGGCAGGCTTTCGACATCCTGCGCAGAGATATTGGCGACATTGGCGGAAATATCGGGTTGCACCACCGGAAGTTCGGCAACCACCGTGATCTCTGCCAGCTGAATGGTCTCTTCGACAAGGCCGAATTCACCGGAGAAATTTACCGTCGTGGTCAGGTCGATAAAGACCCGCACATTGGTCTGTGTCGCCTTGTGATAGCCGACCATACTCGCATTGACGGTATAAGAACCCGGCGGCACATTGATGATGAAATAATTGCCATCGGGATCTGTTACCGCGCCCAATGTGGTGCCTTCAATGACGACATTGGCACCGGGCAGGGTTTCACCTGTGGATTTCTCCACGACCTTTCCGGCAATTTTACCGGTTGATCCGGCAAAAACAGCACTGGCTGAGAATACCAGAGCTATGAAGAAAAAGAAAAACAGACTCGTCCGTCTCATAGACTTCCTCCTGTGGTGAAAGGGACAGTTGCGCTGTTTCGTATTGGAATTGAATCAGATTGCCCGAAATTGAAGGGAGACAATCTGTTATGATTCAAAATTCAGACTCCTTAAGGTATCATTTTACAAAAAAAAATCAACAATAATTGTGACAATTAGCAGCCAGCGATTAGCAGTCAGCAGTCAGCAGTCAGCAGTCAGCCTCATTTACAACTACAATATTTTAGACAAGCGTCGGCCGACTTCGTTCCCATGAAAATTGTAATAAATTGTTAAAGTTTTTACAGTTTGTACACTCAAAAGGCCCGGGTTTTTCT